>JAQBNX010000569.1 GCA_028288385.1 Spirosoma sp. | reverse complement strand
GAAACCTACATCTTATTCCTCTGCTTAAGTGAGTCGTAAAAGATGGTAAGCGGTTGTATAATGAACAGTGGCCAACTGAAGCTCAGTGCATAGCACTTTTCTGACCTGACGAGCACTTTACCTAGTTCCGGATAGCCTGCCACAAATAATGGCTAATGGATTACAGACATAGCACATGGCTTTTTACTTAGGATGATTTGTAATTAACTCTTTGAATACCAATGCATCCTGCGTCATGTGGATGTTATTAAAAAAGACGTACCCTGCCTGGTCATTGGGTAGTAATTCCACCAGGTCCGCCAATTCGGCCGTGTCATATTTATAGCGCCATCCCTGTCGGCCGTGCAGCCTGAAGTAGCATTGCTCGGGCGTCATTGTCTGGCTGGTAAACGGATCCACTACGTGCCATAACTGGAGGTCTTCGCACAAGTCTCTGACCACTTCCTGATCCCAGGCTCCGCGTGGCTCCCACCCTAAAATCAGCCCTGTCCGCTCAATCTGAGAAAAGAAGCCGACCATATGGGCAATATGCTCGGGGGTTTGCGTAAAACTGGCGGGACACTGAAACAGAATAGTTTTCGCTTTCAGTGCCCTGGCACAGGCCAGCGTAGTCTGCCAGGCTTCGTCGACAATTGGAGTCGGCTGAAAAAAGCCAGCCGCTGCCTGTTCCTGCGGGGTAAGCGGTTTGGTTAAGCGTTTATAGGTAGGGCTTTTGGCCGAATGGGTAATGAGTTGCCAGGCTTTGATGACAAATTCAAAATGGTCAGGCATTTGGTTTCGCCACCGCTCCAGCGTAGTTAGTTGGGGAGGCTGGTAAAATGTTTGTTGTACTTCCAAGCAGTTAAAACGCTGGGCATAAGCACTTTGGGAGCCGTTGAAGCCACAGGTGCCAATCTGGATGCGGTTACTCATAAACTATACCGGTGTGGCAAATAGGTCGACAGTGAGGTATCCAACGACTTCCGCTACGTTGTTACAGGCACTACGGGTTGATTATTAGTTAGACGTCTTCGGCAGCCAGATTTTTTCTTCCGGCCATTGCCCTTTATCCCCGGTTTTGACGATCCACTTTTCCAGCCGGGCCTGCATAATTCTCAATGTTTTGCGGTAGTTCGGTAGACCGGCCTGGTTATCCAACTCGTAGGGGTCTTTGATTATGTCGTACAACTCTTCGGCCGGTTTTACGGGCGCTACAAATTTAGCCTGCGCCGACGTTAGCTTGCCCTCCCGATTCAGTTCTTTCAGCAGATTCCACATGGGGTACTGGGTCTCTTTATACTCGTTGGGCTGCATATAGGGCCGCTCTGGCATGTAATTTTTGATGTATTTATACTGCCTGTCGCGGATGCAACGCATTCGATCCACGGTTTCATCCATCCGGTCACGGGCTGCTACAATAAAGTCGCGTTTTCTGGCGGTTGGTCCCAACAGCACTTGTCCTTCCATATAAGCTGGTGGCGTTAGACCTGCTACGTTTAAAATAGTAGCCGAAATGTCGATGGCACTCACCATAACTGTGTTCACCTGATGCGCTTTCAACTGGCCGGGCCAGCGCATGATGAGCGGAATGTGAATGCCGCCATCATACAAAAACTGCTTGTCGCGAACATGGCAACGGCCATTATCGCCGATGAAAATGACGAGTGTATTGTCGGCAATCCCTTCCTGCTGTAACCGCTCTAAAATCTTGCCCACGTAGCTGTCCATCAACTGAATGGATTCTAAATACGTCGCCCAGTCGGCGCGGGCAACCGGATGGTCGGGATAAAAAGGCGGCATAACCACACGACGGGGGTCAATGTGTGGCTCGTGTTGTTTTACCACTGTGCTCCAGGCTTTGCCCCGGTGGGTTTCGTCGATGGTGACCTGGGCAAAAAAGGGTTGCCCCGGTTTCCGCTGGTTCCAGTCGGTTCCATCAAACACAGCCTGATCTGGAATAAAATTAAAATCTGTTTTTGTTGGTGTGGCAACCCCCGGTACGGCTGTTTTTACATTAACCGTATAATAACCAGCATCACGCAAATAATTGGTAATGGGTTTGACAGGTTTCGGCAGGTGGTAATCGTCGTCGCGGTGGCTGCGGTGGTTATGAGCCCCAATCGAAGTTTGGTACATGCCCGTTATCAGAGCCGATCGACTTGGCGAACAGACCGGAGCCGTGGTAAATGCATTGGTGTACCGGATACCATCGCGCGCCAGTTGATCCAGCACTGGCGTCTGCACAATCGGCATCCCATAACAGGCCAGGTCGGTCGATATATCTTCAGACAAAATCCACAGGATGTTTGGTCGTGTTGTCGATTGCTGACTGTGACGAGACGTAACGGGCTCCTGAAAAGCCATTAACAGACTAATTATCAACCCTAGCAACAAACAAAATGTGGATTTCAGCATGGTTTTATTGCTGGCTGACTTTGTCTTTTATCGTTTTGTAAGGCCATTGTTTACCCACTATGCACGGTTTAGGTCAACTACAACAACCCAACTAGATAGGCCACCCGCCCCTGGCATCAATTAACGGTCTTTCACACAGCGAAATCCCAGGTTATTGCTGCCACTATTGATTTCTCCCTTGCCCCGACTACCGGCTTTGTAGCGTGTACAGTATTGATCGCTGCATAAGAAGGAACCACCCCGCTGCACGTGCTTCACCGCCCCCGGTTCGTCAGGATCGTAGCTGTCCAATGGGCCTGTTGGATTCAGGCGGACTAATTGGCTGTAGTAGTCAGGACGATATAAATCCTGGCACCATTCCCATACGTTTCCTTCCATATCGTACAGACCATAGCCATTGGCAGGAAACGATTTAATAGGATCTACGCCTGTGAATCCATCTTCCCTTGTATTGTGGTTTGGAAAATTACCCTGATAAATATTGGCTACCCACTTACCCGACGGCTTCTGGTCTTTACCCCAG
>JAQBNX010000563.1 GCA_028288385.1 Spirosoma sp. | reverse complement strand
GTGGGGTACCAATCACAGCCCGGAGAATCTCAATAAAGGCCTCACCCACGCCTTCATTCTGACATTCGACTCGGAGAAGGACCGCGATGCCTACCTGCCCCATCCAGCGCACAAAGCGTTTGGCGGTGTTGTTGGCGCATGGTTGGCCGATGTAACGGTAGTGGATTTTACCGACCAGGCCGGGTCACGTTAGGCGAAGTGAAAAGGTCTTCCCAAGAGAACAATGCGGCCTCTTGGGGAGACTTCCTATAAATTCTTTTCGACAAAATCTGTCAGCATTTGGTAGAGATGCAGCCGGGTATTGCCACCGTAAATACCGTGGTTGCGGTTGGGGTAATAAAACGACTGAAAGGGTCTGCCTGCCGCTATCAGCGCATCGGCGAACGCAATGGAGTTTTGAAAGTGGACGTTGTCGTCGCCTGTGCCGTGAATCAATAGAAACGGTCCGCGTAGCTTTGCCGCGTGCGTAACGGGCGAGTTGTCATCATAGCCGCTGGGATTTTCCTGCGGGCGCTTTAGGTAACGTTCTGTGTAAATGCTGTCGTAAAAGCGCCAGTTTGTGACGGGCGATACCGAGATGCCCGCTTTGAACACATCGGCTCCTAGTGTCATGCACAGCGCCGACATATAGCCACCGTAGCTCCAGCCCCAGATACCTACGCGGGCCGGATCGACGTAAGGCAATGTTTTTAGCTGGCCGGCAGCGGCTATCTGGTCTTCGGTTTCGAGTTTGCCAAGCTGGGCGTAGGTAGCCGTGCGAAACGCATTGCCACGTGCCCCCGTGCCGCGCCCATCTACCGAGACGATGACATAACCCTTTTGTGCCAGGGTTTGATACCAGAAATAATCCCGCGTATCCCATTCATCTTTGACCGTTTGTGAGCCGGGCCCGCCATAAACGAACATCAGTACGGGATACTTCTTCCGGCCCGAACTGTCGAAGTCAGCCGGTTTTATCATCCAGCCATTCAGAGACGTACCGTCGGCCGCTTTCGTCTGAAAAAACCGCTTCGGCATCAGCATATACGTAGCCAGCCGGTTTTTCAGGGCGTCGTTCGATTCCAGCATGCGCAAGCTGGCCGTTGTTTTCGTGCTTTGAACACGAACCGTAGTTGGCGAGTTGGCCGACGTGTGATACAGCAGATAGTACTCAAAATCGGGGCTGAAACTGGCGGAGTACGTACCAGACCCTGTCGTAAGTCGCTGTCGGTTCTGTCCATCAAGACCAATGCGATACAGATGCCGTTCGAGGGGTGACACTTCTGTCGAGGTAAAATAAATCAGGCTATTGGTCGTGTCTACACCCGCTACGGTTCCTACTTCATACGGGCCGCTGGTAACGGCCCGTATGAGTTTACCACTCATGGTATATAGATAGAGGTGCTTGTAGCCGCTACGTTCATTGCTCCAGAGAAAAGACCGGCCATTAGGCAGGTAGGTCAGGTCATCGGTAAACTCCAGGTCTACGTAAGTTGGGCTGGTTTCTGTCAGCACGGTTGTGGCCCGGCCCGATGTAGCATCTACGTGCAAGAGGTCGAGCTTGTTTTGTAACCGGTTTAACCGCCGAATGGACAGCAGATTGGCGTTTTTTGTCCATTGGATGCGTGGTAGATAGATATCGGGTTGGCCCGGTTGCATTCGATCCATGGAACCAGCCGCTCCACCAACAATTGGGTTGGTTTGAGCCTGCACTTTGCGGCCGTTGCTAACATCGGCGATCCAGACGGTCACGTTCGAATTAGCTTCACCTGCTTTTGGGTACTTGAAGCGGTACTCGACCGGGTAAAGGCCTCCCCAAAGCTGCATGTCATACTCGGGAACGCGGCTTTCGTCGAACCGAATCCAGGCCACGCGCCGGCTGTCGGGCGACCACTCAAAGGCACGCGCCATACTGAATTCCTCTTCATACACCCAGTCGGCTCCGCCGTTGATGATGGCGTTCTGCTTACCATCGAAGGTGAGTTGAGTTTCTTTTTGTAAGGCCAGATCGGCCACGAACAGGTTATTGGCACGCACGAACGCCACCCGTTTGCCATTAGGCGAAAAGGTGGCGTACTGTTGTTTACCCCCCTTGCTCAGGGGCTGGAGTTGTTTGTTGGTCAGGTCGTATACGTAAAATTGAGCCTTGCTCGACCGCCGGTAAATAGGCTCCTCCTGGGTTGTCAGGAGCAGTTTTCGTTCATCCGCCGACAATTGATAGCCATTGATAGCTCCTGACTTTATCGTGTTCGTAGCTTGTCTTTCATCAAATAAGGTTTCAACCGGCCGTCCTGTGGTAATGTCAAATTTAACGATTTTGCCTGCGTCGAGTGTCGTATAAAATCCACCCGTTTTCAGCCAGTTCACCCCCTCTACAGTGCGTTGGGTAAAAACCCCCTGATTGCGTCCCCATATGTCGTCGAGAGTGACGGTTTTTTTTGTTTGCGCGAGTGCAGGGCAGAAAATGAACAGAAAAGCAAAAAACAGCAGAAATTTCATGGAGAAGTAGGAGTTGTTGGGTAGCGACAAAGGCACCGAGGTCTCCGAGAATTAACAAACCTCGGGGTTCTCGGTGCCTTTGTGGACGATGAAAGCAGGATAGCTGCCTTACTTTACAACTTCAGCGGGAGCTGCGTTATCCGGCAGAAGGCCCTTGCGCCGAAGAATAGCATCCGTAAACTTAAGATCGTGATCGCTGGTAAAGATGCTGTAGGGCAGGTAAAGGAACT
>JAQBNX010000860.1 GCA_028288385.1 Spirosoma sp. | reverse complement strand
CGTTCCGGATAGACGATGGCCTGCAGCCGGGCGAGGCTACGGGTGCAGTAGGCGCACCAGCCTGATACCCATGCTTGCGCCGCCGTCACGCCCTGCCAACGGCATTTGCCATCGAACGGAACAGCTGCTCCGGCACCACCGGTTTGTGCAGCGGCGGCACGTCGCCTATCTCCTTGAATTGTTGACATTCCGGCGTTACCAAGTGTTAATGTGCGTATTGATACGTAGTCTTTTTCAGTCGTTGAATCAGACAGGGCCTCGGCAAGCAGCCTGAAATATTTCACCACCCACGCACGGTTTGATGCCTTCAAACCGGATCGCACAAGACGAATGCCCGCATGAACCGCATTTACCGCCTGGTCTGGAACAGCAAACTCGACCTCTGGGTCGCAGCTTCAGAAAATGCCAATGTCCGCGGCAATGGCACCTCTGTTGATTGCCGCGTTGCTGAAGCTTCTATCAATGGCGCCGCTTTGGCCGGCGGCTTCAGGCTCCATGCGCGCTGCCGTGCTGCGCTGGTTTTGCTGCTGTCTTTTTCAGTTGGCAATTTGCAGGTTCATGCGGCGGATGCCGGCAACGCCACACTGGTAATCGGCTCGGGCACGGTGGCGACCTCCGGCGCCACGACCACCATCAACCAGACCAGCCAGCGCATGGCGATCGACTGGACATCGCTGTCCACCGCCACCACCGAAGCGCTGCTTTTCAACCAGCCCAACGCTTCCGCGATCGCGCTGAACCGCATCACGGGAAGCAGCCCAAGCGAGTTGCTCGGCAGCCTGACGGCGAACGGCCAGGTGTTTATCCTGAATCCAAACGGCGTCCTGTTCGGCGCGGGCTCGCAGGTGAATGTTGGCGGGTTGGTGGCATCGACGCTCAACATGAGCAATGCCGACTTCATCGCCGGCGGCACGTCGTTCACGGGCAATGGAAGTGCCGCGTCAGTGGTCAACAAGGGCACGATGGCTGCCGCGCCCGGGGGCTACCTCGCATTGCTCGCACCTGAAGTGCGCAACGAGGGCGTGATGACGGCGAACCTTGGCACAGCCTTGCTCGCAGCCGGCAACAAGGTCACCCTCAACCTCGACAACGGCTCACTGCTGGGCTACAGCATCGATCAGGGCGCGGTGAATGCGCTGGCTGAAAACAAACAGCTGATTCGGGCCGATGGCGGCCAGGTCCTGCTGGGGGCAAAAGCACTCGACCGTTTGACCATGGCGACCGTCAACAACACCGGCTTCATTGAAGCGAAGACGATTCAGAACAAGGCCGGCCGCATCCTGTTGGTGGGCGACATGGAAACAGGCACCGTCAATGTTGCGGGCACGCTGGACGCGCGCGCGCCTGACGGCGGAGACGGCGGCTTCATCGAAACCAGCGCAGCACATGTCAATGTCGCTGACGCCGCGCGTATCACCACGAAGGCAGCAAACGGAAAGACCGGCCAATGGCTGGTCGATCCGTTCGACTTCGTGGTGGCAGCGGCCGGTGGCAACATCACTGGCGCAAACCTCGGCATTCAGCTTGACGCCAATAATGTCACGCTGAACACGACGTCCGGCAACTCGGGGACCAACGGCGACCTGAGCGTCAATGACGCGGTCGCATGGTCCGCGGCCAACACGCTCACCCTGATCGGCGAGCGTGACGTGAATGTCAACGCCAACCTTACTTATTCAGGCAGCGGCACGGCTGGCGTGACGGTGCAGGCGGTGCGCGATATCAACATCGCCAGCAACATCGGCATCACGTCTGCCGGGACCGGGGCATTGCCCGTGGTGCTAGGCGGGCCCACAGTGGGCACGGCTGCGGGCGGCAACATCAACATGGCCAGCGGCTCGTCGATTGCCACCAATGGCGGCGATGTTACCTTCAAGGCGAATGCCATCCAGCTGTCTGGTGCCGCTGTGGCGGCGGCGGGCGGCAACATTGCCATGACGGCTTCGGGCGCCAACGCTACCCACGCGCTTGAAATCACCAACGCGGGGGCAACCCAATCGAACGTAAGCACCACGGGCGCAGGCACCATCAAGCTCAGCGGCGCGCTGACCGGCGACGGGTCCAGCGCCAGCGGCGCAGCCAGCGGCGTGAAGATCACCAGCTCGACGGTGTCCGCAGGTGCAGGCGATGTCAGCATCAGCGGCGACAGCGCCTGGGCGGGAGGCGTGGTCACTCAGATCGCGCGCGGCGTGCGGCTGGATTCAGGCGCCAAAGTTCTGGGTGCTGGCAAGATCACCGTCACCGGCCGGGTGGGCAACCTTGGGCCCAGAGGCTTTTCCCAGGCGGGTGCGGGGGTGGAAGTGGGACCGGGTGCGGAGGTGTCCAGCACCGCTGGTGACATCGCCATAACGGGGACGTTCACCGACTCTCTTGCCCAGGCCGGCACCGGTGTCATCGTCAAGGGCAAGATGCAGTCCGGCGCGAGCAAGGGCATCACCCTCACCGGGACTGCGACGACCGGGAATATGTTCGGGACCGGCGTCCTGATCGGCACCGGGGCCAACCTGGTTGCCGGCACCCTCGGGCTGACCGTGGTGGGCACCACCAATTCAGCCACCACGGCGACAGCCATCTTGGGAACGTCCATGGATGGCGGCAGCATCAGCAGCACCGGAGCGATAGACATTCAGGGAACGTTGAACGCCGCCAGTGCTGTCGGCGGCAGCGCCCTTTACCTGGGCGGCGGCAGCATCAACAGCAATGGCGCAGCCATCACACTGCGAGGCTCGGGCGTTGCTCCGTCAGCACCGACCGCTTCGCGCGACATCTATCTCACAGGTACAACTGTCGCCAGCGCCGGCGGCGAAATCAAGCTGATGGGTGACCGCATCCAGATCGACAGCAGCATCAATGCCGGCGCGTGTCGGGTAGTGATCACGCCCTCAAGCATCAACCGGCAGGTCACCCTGGGCGGCAGCGACGAAAACAATGCCCTCAACCTGACCAACTTCGAGTTGAACCGCATCACCGCAGGCACCCTGGTGATAGGCGGCAGCACGCTTACGGGCGGGATCGACATCGCCGGCGCCATCAGCCCGCTCAACATATCGTCTCTGAGCCTGATCAACGAAAACATCAACGGCCCTGGCCACATCACGCAGAGCGCGGGCCTGGCGGTAGCCAACCTGAATGCTGTTGCCGCCAGCGTCACTCTGTCCAACACAGCCAACCAGATCAGCCAGATCAGTGGCCGCACCCTCATAGGCAACTTGAACTTCTATTCGGCCACGGCACTCTCGGTGGGAACAGTCGACGGCATTGCCGGCCTCTCTGCCGCGGGTGGCAGCATTACGCTGGCCAGCGGTGGCTCCCTGACCCAGACCCAGGCCATCGTGAACCCCGGCGCGCTGACAGCCTCAAGCGCCGGTGGCACGACGCTTGACGCCGGCAACCAGATCGGCAGCTTCAACAATATCCAGAACAGCGGCTCCGGCGACGTCGTGCTGCGCAATTCCGGTACGGCCACATTCGGCGGCGTCTCGAACGGCGGCGGCCGCATCGACATCAGCAACACCGGGCATGTGACGCTGAACTCGACGATCAGCTCAAGCAACGCGACGAACGTGGGCGGCACCGCAGCCACAGCCGCCATAAGTGTGCAGTCAACTGGCCGCATCAGCGCAGGCGTCGGCGGGGGCGTGACCAATTCGAACGGAGGCTCGGTCTACCTGCAGGCAGGCAACGGCAGCATAGGGTCCAATTCGGCCAACCGTGTAGCCGTAGCCACCTCGGGCGCGGTGACGGCGGTAGCGGCGGGCGGCACTTCGGAGATCAATCTCGCTCTGAGCGGCGGCGCGACAGTGGAGAACATCAGCGCCCCCGGCGCGGTCAGGGTTAGCGCCGCGGCCGGCAACTTGGCGGTCAGGACGGTTTCGGGCAGCGCAGTCACGCTAAGCGCCGCGGCCGGAGCTATCCTCGACGCCAATGGCGCAGCCAACAACATCACGGCCGGCACACTGAACGCAACCGCCGCGAACGGCATCACGCTGGGCACCAACGTCACCGGGCTGCACACGCTCAGCACCACCGGCGCCACCGGCGACATCAGCATCACTGCCGCCAATACGCTGAACACCAGCAATCTCAACATCAGCACCGACGCAAGCGCTGCGCAAAACGTCAGCCTGTCTTCAGGCGGTGGCATCACGGTCGATACGGCTTTCGGCAATTCGCAGGACAACTTCAAGCTGATCGCCACGGGGGGGAACCTCATCGTCAATGCGACGCTGCAGGCCAACAAGCTGACACTGTCGACCACCGGCACTTCGGCGCAGACCGCAGGCATCATCGCCACGGGTCTGGAACTTCTGGGCACTGGCAGCCACACGCTCGCCAACGCAGGCAATGCTGTGACCACCCTTGCGGGCAATACCGGCAACGTGGACTACGCCCAGACGGGCGCACTGGCCATCGGGACGGTCAACACCGCTGGCCTCACCACCACCGGCAAGGTGCTGGTGCGCACCACCGGCGCTGCGGGCGATATCACGCTGAACAACGGCATCACCTCTGGCAGCCCTGCCAATGACTCGTTGGTGCTGGCGGCTGGTCGCAACTTCGTCAACAACGCAGGCGCCAACCCGCTCAGCCCGGGCGCGGGCCGCTTCTTGGTCTATTCGACGGACCCGACGGCCAACAGCTTCGGCGCCATGGTGTCGACAGGCAATGCCTTCAACCGCAGTTTTGCCGCCAACGGCCCGGCCGACGCGTCCATGACGTCGCTCGCCGGTAACCGCTTCGTCTACAGCGTCCAGCCGACGCTCAACGTGAGCGGGGACAACAAGACCAAGATATCTGGCGGCGCCGACCCTGTGCTCACCTATACAGTTGCCAGCGGACTGGTTGCGGGCGACACGGCTGCGACCGCGCTCGCCGGTGCGCTCTCCGCGCCGACGGGCGCGGCCACAACCGGCACGACCTATGCGATCACCCAGGGCACGCTGGCGTCGGCGCTGGGCTACAACGTCGCCTACACCGACGGCACGCTGAGCGTGAGTGGCATCCCGCCAGCGCCAGCGCCAGCGTCCGCGACCGCGCCGGCGGCCGGCGGAGGTACAACGGCGACACAGACGACCCCCAACATTGCAGCGCTCGGCACGGGTAATGAAGCATTGGCACAAGCCTATGTCAGTGCGCTACTTGTGGCGCAGTTTCCAGCACCTGGCGGACAACACGGTGCAGGCGACGTTAACGGTATCGACGCAAACCGCTTAGCCAATATCCTGAACCTGTCTGCGGCAGAAAGCGCGGATTCGCCGTGAACCTCTCATGCCGTAAAACCGGCCGACATGCGCAATCCATAAAGTATCAATCTGACAACGAGATGAGGACATTGAAAGCCAAGAAACTGAAGCGCGCTCACCTTTCCGCCATGACATCAGCTGTGCTGCTGGCGTTTTGCGGCGGCACCGCTTTTGCGCAAGGCGTTCCTACGCCGGACGCCGGCCAGGTGCTGCGCGACCTGAACCAGGCGCCGCCCGCCCTGGCACCGCAGGCCGTGCCGCTGCAGCGCATAGAGCCGGCGCCGGATGCCGCAAAGGCCACTGAGAGCAGGGCGATAGTCAGGTCCATCGTCATCACCGGCAACAGTGAAATCCCGCTGGCGGAACTGCAGCCACTGGTGGCTGGCCTCGTTGGCAAGGAGCAATCGGTGACCCAGCTGAATGCCGCGGCGCGGCGCATCACGCTGTACTACCGCAGCAAGGGTTTTGCCGTGGCGCGCGGCTATTTGCCGGTACAGGACATTACCGACGGGCGGGTGACGATTGCCGTCATCGAAGGGCGTATCGCCAGCCACAAAATCGCCAACCAGTCGTTGCTGTCCGATGCGACTGCCAGTGCGTATCTTGCCGACCTGAAAGACGGCGATGTGATTCGCGGCGAGCAGATCGACCGCGGCCTTCTGCTGCTGCAGGACACGCCCGGCGTCAGCACCTCGCGTGCAACCTTGCAACCCGGCGCCAGCCCCGGCACCTCGGAGCTATTGATTGAGGTCAAGCCCGGCCAGCGTGTCTTCGGCAACGTCACAACTGACCAATACGGCAGCCGTTACACCGGCGAATACCGCGTCGCTGGCGGGCTCAACATTGCCAGCCCGCTGGGCCTGGGTGACTTGCTGAGCTTTAACGCCCTGACCAGCGGCAGCAACCTCAACTACAGCCGGCTGGCCTACCAGATCCCGGTTGGCAGCGACGGCCTGCGCGTGGGCATTGCATACTCGGATCTGCGCTACAAACTCGGCCGCGAATTCGCCAGCCTGGATGCTTTTGGAACGGCCAATAGCACCACGCTGTTCGCGGCCTACCCTTTCCTGCGCAGCCAGTTTAGAAACCTCAGCGGCACGCTGTCGTATGAAGACAAGAAGACCGTCGACAACGTCGGCGCTACCGCAACTGTGACGCCCAAAAAGACCGGCGTTGCCAGCTTGGGTTTGACCGGCAACCTGCAGGACTCGCTTTGGGGCGGCGGCTTCAACAGTATTGACTTGAGCTACATCAGCGGCAAGCTCGACATCCAGTCGCCGACTGCGCTGCTCATCGACAGCCTGTCGGCCAGAACAAACGGCAGCTATAGCAAGGTCACCTACGGCGCCAGCCGGCTGCAGCGCATCACCAACGACACGCTGGTCTGGTTCGCATTGACCAGTCAGCAGGCCGGTAAAAACCTGGATTCGTCAGAGAAATTTTCGCTTGGCGGGCCAAGCGGGGTGCGGGCTTATCCTCAGGGCGAAGCCAGCGGCGACGAAGGCTACAAGGCTACGATCGAGCTGCGTCAGGCGCTGATGCCCAACCTGCAGGGCACGTTGTTTTACGACATGGGCACTGTCAGGATCAACAAATCCACCTTCGGCCCGGCAGCCTCCAACAGCCGCAATCTGGCGGGCGCGGGCATCGGCCTGAATGCAACGCTGGCGCTGGTACAGCTTCGGGCCGCGCTGGCATGGCGAGTGGACGGGGGCCTTCCGACCTCGCTGCCGGCCTCACAGGTCCGAACCCCGACGGTCTTGCTGCAGGCATCGCTGGCTTTTTAAGTAATGCTGCTGCGGCATGGACGAGCGCTATCGGCTCTTCCGATGTCCCCAGAAACGGCAACGCCCAGAACCGACACGGGTGCTGAAGCGCACAAAAAACCGGAGTTATCCCGCTACCCGGCAACAGCTCGTCAAATCGCCAAGACCGACTTCTTGGAAACAGACCGATGTGGCAGTACGTAGCAAGCAACATCTACAGTCTTGTTGCCTGGATCGGAGACTAAACGAACTCGGCGGATGCGGCGATCAGCGCCGTCGCGCTTGAGAAGCATAGTTTTGCGCGACTCACGTTCTCTTGCTGCATGCCTTGAAGTGTAAAACTTTGTACTTCTTTCGACAGTAAAGAAGAATCACAAGCGGAATAACTCGAACGCGATGCGACGGGCACTTCCCGTAATTGCGCAATCGTTGAGCTAAGTGTCGAAAAGGATTCGCTGCGATAAGCCACCTTGAACGTTTGCTTAAACCAGTTGTCCGCAATCAAATGAAGGTGTAAGGTCGCCACCCGGGGGGCTTCTGTCGTACGTGTTTCAACTAAAGGCAGGCGATCGAGTGGCATGTCCGCAGCTATGAAGTCAGCTTTTCGGCGGCTCACGCTTCGCGGACAAGGGCGCTGCGAGCTTCCGTAGCGTGTTGAAGTTTTGACGGCGAATCAAACAGCGGGGAGCAAACATGAGCACGAGTTCTTTCAGACTTTTGTTTTTCGTAGTTGCGATTGCTGCGGCGACGCAATTGACCGTGACGGCGCAAGCTATCAGGGCGCCAGAGCCCATTCTTCCCCTGCCAGAGAAGGTCACCGACGTTGACCCTGGCAAGGCGAAATTGGGCGAAAAGCTGTTTGCCGACAAGCGGCTTTCTGGCGATGGCACGGTATCGTGTCAGTCCTGCCACTTGCCTCATGCGGGCGGCGCTGACCCGCGGCGGCATTCCGTCAGTGCTTTCGGCAAGGTGCGCGAACTGAATTCGCCGACTATTTTCAACGTGCGCTACAACACCGCAGGCTTGAACTGGACCGGTCGCACCAAGGACCTGGACGCACAGATTTCTAGTTCGGTTGGCAACGCCGACACCATGGCTCATGATTGGGGCAAGGTCCTCAAGGTGCTCGCGGCCGACCCCGCCATGGTCTCGGAGTTCAAAACAATTTATGGCGGTGATGCGCCAGTAACGCAGAAAAATGCCAGCGAAGCCATCGTCAGTTTTGAGCGATCGCTGATCACGCCTTCGCGTTTTGACGACTGGCTCAAGGGCGACGACAAGGCCATTACCGCCCAGGAAAAAGTTGGCTATGACAAATTCAAGAACAATGGCTGCGTCGGCTGTCACAACGGAATTAACGTTGGCGGCAACAGCTTCATGAAGTTCGGCTTGATAGGGGACTACTACGGTGATCGCGCAAAAAAGGGCCGCGGCGCGATGGTCGAAGTGGACAAGGGCCGACTGCTGGTGACAAAAAAGGAGGAGGACACGCATGTTTTTCGCGTGGCGTCCTTGCGCAACGTGGCGCTCACGGCACCTTACTTCCATGATGGCGCGGTAGACACCCTCGACGAGGCCATCCAACTGATGGGTCGTCATCAGCTAGGCCGCGAAATTCCGCCGGATGAGCGTAAAGACATCGAAGCTTTCCTCAGAAGCCTGACTGGCAAGCAGCTGGAAAAGCGTTGATGCTCAGGCCGTCACGCAAAACGGCATGTCATGCCCAGAGTGACCCATGTCGCAATGAAGAACGGCTCGCAAATTGTGGCCCTGCAAGACGCCACAGTACTGAGCGGAGCAACGCTCCGGAGTTGCGCTTTGACTACCCCAAGAGAAGTGAGGAGCCAACCGTAGCGGTCGGCTGCGCTCGACTCCTGGTAGGGCGTGCGTGACTTGAACTCTCGACCAAAGCATTACGAGTGCGAAAACATAATTCCTTGGACCCCCGTACCCACGGTCAACAGATACACGCAACGGCCTCACCCGGTGTCTTGCGTAACTCCTACTAGCGAGAACGAGCTACGGTATGGAGACTCCGCGATCGGCCAGTAGCGGACGTAAAAAGCCAAAAGAATGCAATGGTACAAATAAAGACGGCGGAGACAAGGAAACACAAACATTCGATTGGACTCAAGGCATTCTTGGTACTTCTCGCCCTGCCGACTGTGCATTTGTCATAGCGATTTTTGTTTTGCTGCTGGTGCCTGGCTTCAACTGTGATGCAAGCGCAGGCTGCACAGGATGTGGGCTGAACGGCCTTATGGAGTTTTGCATGCTTGGCGGTAT
>JAQBNX010000716.1 GCA_028288385.1 Spirosoma sp. | reverse complement strand
GGGGGGGGGGGGGGGCCTGTCGGTAGTTTGGTGGGTGGTTTCCAACCACACCCCCCCCCCTCTGCCGGGCGGGCCTATAGGCCGAACCGAAAGGTGGCCGCGTCCTTATCCCCGGCCCCACCCTGGTGGGTCTGAACTAGCAGGCCCCGATCAAGGAGAGCCTGCCGGGCTCGTCGGACACGGCTCTCCGCCCAACCGATCTTCTGAGCCACGGCACGCACCGAGATTACGAACTCGGAGCGTACGCCAGCGTGATGCCGGCGCAGCCAGGTGTAGAGAGCGAAGGCGACCGGATCGGCGCATGCTAGATCATCGATTAGAGATACCGGCGTCAGCACAGCAGGGGCGCCTCCGGGAATGATCAGCCTATTGGTTGTCTTGTAACCCCAGACCGAACGCACCGTGGCGAGTACGTTCGCCATCGTCTCGGGCTCTGCCAAGCTGCTGTTCCAGCGCATCCCTTCGGTGGTGAGATCACTCTCTGTCTGACAGTCATGAGCAACACCGCGCAGATGCTTGAACAAGGCAGCATTGCGAGCGCCACGCTCTACACCAACGCCACCCTTAAGCGCACCCACAGGGGGCTCTGGAAGGGATGCTGGAGGCAGTGGGCCATGGCGATCAAGCGACCCTGCCGTTGGCAAGGGAAGGCGCTGTAGCGCGCTCAGATCGCCTTCCAGCCAAGCGTAGTCACCAATGCCGTCTCGCACGCTGGGCGGCAGAACGGCGAAGCCGCCGTCGCCCCGAAGATCAACCGGAGCGCCGTCAATATTCTGCGCATTACGGATGCCGCCCGGTGAACGATACCAGAGATGCAGCTTCCCGGATGCGGTGCGCACCTTAGCCGGCGTATCACCCCATCGGGCGACGCAGTCTTGCCAGAAGCCTGGGTCGATGCTGTCCACGTCCACCAGAAGCAGGCCGGTGACGCCGCCTGTCGTGGTGCCGATGTTCGACGCGGCAAGCTTGGCATCACCGCTCCAGCGCGTGACCAGCGCGGAGGGTATTCGTCGATCCTGCCAGTGCTTCCATCTCACCGCTGGACGCTTTGCGTCGGCGGCCAGCGGCAGAGGATTTAGCCCTGCGTCACGGACCGCCAGCGCAGCTTCACCATAGACACCCATCAGGCTCTCCAGACTGAGAACCGAGGCAGCAAGAGAGACCTGGGATGTTGCGCAGCGCCCTGAGTGACACTAAGTTATCCCGTGTTCGAAGCTCTCTGGGCCGCCCCCGGCCCGGTTGTTTTCTCTGAAGCCCTCGCCGGTGCAAACGGTGGGGGCTTCGTCGTTCTGGACCTTGGAGAATCCAAGGCGGCCAGATCATCGAACTATAGCGGGATCGGGTCAGCCGCACACCGCAATGGGCTCCTGGGGGATCGAATCATCACGGCTTGGTCCCCGATGTGCCCGAGGATCACCTCGCCAAGGTCAGCGTGGCGACCTCGAGCGATTGGCCAGGTGCCGCCGAGGAAGATCGTCTGAAGCGCGTCGAAGTCCTCCAGGAGCCACTCGTACTCGGCCACGGTGATCGGGGTCACGGTGTCCATCAGATCGGCTCCCCATCCTCGATCCAGTAGCCATTGGCCGCCTGTTCACGGCGCTGGCGATCGACCTCCCGGACAAGCTGGAGGGCGTGGGTCAGCCGGGTCTGGCGGGTGGCCAGGGCTTGCCGCTGGCGTAGTTCCTCGATCCGCTGCCAATGCTCGGCCCGCTCGGCCTCGGTCGGCTCGAGATCGTTGGGCTCCAGTAAATCTGGCAGGTTCTCGATGAACGCGGCGTGGTCTGTAGCTTGCTGGTAATACATGGCGTTCTCCTGAATGCGGCCTTTTAGCTGCGTTATTGTAGGATATCGGCTTGCCGGCGTCGGTTGGTATTTGAGTATTTGAAGGAGAATCGGTGTGGCCATTCGCGCCGATCTTCAAAATCGTCGCGTGGAGTTGCGTGGAGCATTTTCCGTCGGTAATACTAGGGATTTGCTCAAGTTATGCCGAAAACGATGGGCAATAGACGCGAATACGTGTGCGAATATACGCAACTTTTCGACTGTTGTTGCGCCATGCAAGGGTCTCTTCTGAGACTTCCCAGGTTCTACAAGGACCATGATCAACAGTTGGCTTTTTAAGCCCGGACTTCGTCTTCTGCCTGGGATTGAGCGTCAGGCAGGCTGCCGATTTGCTCTTTCTACAAACTCTAAACGCCGGTATAGAGTTTGTAGAACCGGAGTGAGGCAGTGATGAAGACGGCAGTTACCTACCTCCGAGTGTCGACCCAACAGCAGGGCAAGAGCGGACTGGGCATCGAAGCGCAGCGTTCGGCCATTGCGTCCTTCATGGCAGCACATGGCTACACGCAGCACGGCGACGCATACGAGGAGCACGAAAGTGGCAAAGGTGCTGATGCGCTTGCCCGGCGCCCCAAGCTTGCGGAAGCGCTGCGGGTCGCACGCAAGGCGAAGTGCCCAATCATCGTGGCGAAGCTGGATCGCTTGTCCCGCGACGTTCACTTCATCTCAGGACTGATGGCACAACAGGTGCCGTTCATCGTCGCCGAGCTGGGCGCCGATGCCGACCCCTTCATGATGCATATCTATGCTGCGCTCGCAGAGAAGGAGCGAAAGCTGATTGCTGAGCGTACCCGCGTCGCCCTGGCACCAGCTAAGGGAACCGGCAAGTACGGCAACAAGACAAACCTGGCTGTGGCGCAGGCAAAAGGAGCGGCGAGCAACAGGAGCAACGCCAGCTTCTTCGCGGCCAACGTCCTGCCCATGATCAACCAGATCAGGGCCAGCGGCATCACCACACTGATGGGCATTGCGGGTGCGCTGAATGCACGAGGAATCCCTACAGCACGGGGAGGCCAGTGGCACGCCTCGACGGTACAGAACTTATTATCTATATCGGAACGATACGATAAACTATCTACATAAAAGGCTACAAACTTTGCGTTTTGGGCAGGTAAAACTCGTTCTAGTTGTGCATAGAAAACAAGAAGTGCGAGCTTCCTTACGCGCTTTTGGTGGATGAAGCGGCAGCGCTTTCGGCGACCTCCTGTAGAGGAGGCTGTCTTTACAGGATTATGCACAAGTATATAATCGGAATCATGCCGTTATGGCATAAGTTGTGACGCAGATTTCTTGGTTGATTGTTGGAATCTATCGCCAATAGATATAAATATAGTGAAGATTACTGAAGAACAACTTAGGAGCTCTTCTCGAACCACATATGCGTTTACTGCAAAAGTTAGGCTATCGTCTAACAAGATATTAGGTGTTTAGCACTAGCGCATGCGGAATGACCCCATATTAGGGGCAAAAAGCACTTGCGTTAGTTTGTCAGGAGCTAGAAGCTAAAAGGACCCGGCGGACTGCAATCCACCGGGTCCTTAGTCGGCTGGCCTGGTGGGCCACCCTGTAGTCTCTGCTGCTGCATGGTGAACCCCCAGGCCAGTTATCGTCAACCTGGAAGCTGACAGCTCATGGTAGCGTCAGCGGAGATGTTCACCATGAGTGTCGTCGAAATCATTGCTGATTCGTTGATTGCTGCTGGCTATGCCCTTAAGTTGTTGGGGGCTGCGTTCCGTTAAACTTCGTTAGCGCTGCCTGACAGCATTCCATCAAGCTAAAAGCTCGTCTGCCCTGCCGCTCAAGGCAGACGAGCTCGCTTTGCAAAGTCTCAGCACTCACCTCAGAGCACTTTCTACTCAGCCACCCTCAGGCGGAGTGCTGGGCGGCGGTGTAGGTGTCGCGGGCAAAGAGTTGATAGTGGTGGCCTTGATCAGTACCAGCGCTGGGCTGGCGCAATGTGCCGCGCTGCCTCCAATCGGCAATACCACTTACACGAAATAAAAGTGCTCGAAGTCGACTTAAATGCTCTCACGCTAGGGCAGCTTCGCGGGAATCTCGCTATGCATGAAACGCATCATGTACGCCGCTCTGCGGCTCACCCTCCGCCTGTTGTGGATCCTCGCTCTGGCGCTGGTCCTGTTCCTACTGTTGCCCGCCCCGGCATGGTGAGCGCGAAGCTACCATCGCAAGAGTCCACACCTGACTAGAGGCGAGTAGACCAGCGTCAGGGCATCGCAACGGGAGATGGCTATGTTACCGCCCCTCCGTCGCAGGAATGGCCTTACGCCGCTGCCGATGACCTTGCGGCCAACTTCTTTGGGCGAGCGCCAATCCGCTGGTTCCAAATCATTTGGAGCAACGCCAGCACTGCAAGGGTGATGGTAGTCGGGATGTGCATCGTGAGTTCAACGGTCACTGTGGGTTCTCCAAGGTGGAAGGTAGGTCGGACAATCTGAACGAGAGTTTGCTCGGATGCCGGGGGACAACCCCCTCGACTACCCTCCGGGACACCCCGGAGACACCACGAACGCAGGCAGCGTTCGCTCAAGGTAGACACCCCCACGCTCGGTCAGGGGGTCCGCATCCTTGGTGATGAATAGATAGGAAGCTGCGGGGAAAGGCACAAGCTTTTGGCGATTGACCGACCGGCGCTGGTGGGGCGGTGGCGATCTCGACCACCGCCGTCCTTACACAGAGTGTTCGCTCACCAATGCATCAGGGATTGCGGACCTTCTGGAAGCCGTTCGCCTGCATGCAGATGTTCTCGGTGTGGGTGCGCTGCATCCCGATGGCGATGGGGCTACCCGAACCATAGAGCGGGGCCACACGCTCGACCTCCATGGCACAGGTCGCCTCGGCCTGCTGGAGGCTCATGGTGCCCAGCCCGTTGCGTTGCCAGGACCAGTTCGTACAGCCGGATAACAACAAGAGGGAAAAGCTGGCGATGGTGATTGTCTTGTATCGATAATGTTTCATTCTGGAGAAGGGATGGATTGACGTTACGGTGTCAAGACAGGCTCAATCCACAAAGCCGCTGCGCTTCATTCCCGGCTTATACCGGAGTTGTCAGTCTCCCTCCTTCTCCCCCCGGACCCCCCTCAGCCGCCCTCGGGGCGAGCGCTGGGAGGAGAGGCAGCGGCAAGCAAGCAGAGGCTGGGGACCAACAACACCAGCAGGAAAGCCAGATTCTCTTAACTGAGAAGGAAAGGGGGGGGGGGGGGGGGTGTTGGTAGTATTGTGGGGGGTTTTAAAACACACC
>JAQBNX010000503.1 GCA_028288385.1 Spirosoma sp. | reverse complement strand
GGCTAGTAATTTGATTTCATACGGTGTTCCTGAGTAGAAGGTTTGGTAGTGCATGTAATACGTACTGATGTTGTTCTGCATCCGCCACCACTTCGTTACGGGCACTGGGAAACTAACCGTCAGATTTACGTTGTCCAGATGACCCAGATTTTCCGGGGTTATGTACGTAATGTTCTGAGCTGCTATCTGCCGGGGCGTTTCCCGGTTGATGAAATCTGATGTACGGCTAACACCAAGCGTTGTCGAAATAGTGCTTTTGAATACGTGCGTTAACTCAACCGAATTAGTGTATTGGGGCCGCAGGAAAGGGTTACCCTGCTGGTAAGTATAGGGATCGAGAAAAAAGACAAATGGATTCAGGTTCTGGTAGTCAGGCCGGTCAATCCGACGGCTGTAAGAAAGGTTCAGGACGTTGTTTGTATCTAGCTGTCTCGACAGAAACAAAGTTGGAAACAAGTTAAGGTAGTTGCGGTCGACTCGCTGGTTGAGCGTAACTGACGTACCGATGGAGTGCGTATGTTCGGCTCGTAGTCCCGCCTGAACTTTCAGTTTGCTGCCTAGTTTCCCGGAAACATTCATGTAGCCCGCGTTGATATTCTCTTCGTATTTGAACTGATTTGACCGGCTGGCATCAAACAACCATTGCCGGGTTTCCTGTTGCAGCGTATCAAAAACGGAGTTGTTGTCGGCATTGACAAAGCTGCTCTTCAGACCGACTTCAAGTTTGCCTCCCTTTTTTAGCGGGTAGACGTAGTCGGTTTTAAACGCCAGGATATTGATCGTCGAAGGCATGTTGTTCCGTACGTCCTGTTGCGGGCGGATGGGGCCACCGTTTGGACCGTTATAAACGGTACTCAGGTTATTATTATTCCGACCGTTGTAGCGAACATAGTCAGCATCGATGGTCCACTCCCGCCCTTTACCATCGAAGTCGTATTTATAATTTACATTACCCGTCACATTATTTAGCAGCTCACCCATGCTGGTTTGCGTCACCGGATTGCTGGTAAGCTGGCGGCTTTCGTTGCTGATGAGCGTGCTGTTAGTACCCACCGACCGCCAGTCGTTGCTGAACCCGTTAACCAGGACACCGACTGTACTTTTTGAACTGATGAAATAATCCAGGCCACCTTTGAATGAGTGTCCAACAAACTGATTTGGGCGGAACGATGTCTGGTCAAAGTAGGTAATTCGTCCATTGTACGGGATAGTACGATTGAGAATATTACTCTGGGCGCTCTCGCGGTTTACATAGCTGTAGTTGCCGAACACATTTACTTTACTGCTTCGGTTATTCAGATTCAGTGATGTATTAAACTTTGGCAGGTCGTCGCGGGTACCACCTAAATTGTTTACCCAGCCATAGCCCGTTCCAACAATGAATGACCCGTTTGTGCCAAAATTCTTGTTCTTTTTCATCTTAATGTTAATGATGCCCGAATTGCCGGCCGCGTCATATTTGGAACCGGGATTGGTGATAATCTCAATCGTAGCGATGTTGTCAGATGGAGTATTTTTGAGCAGATTTGATACTTCCTGCTGCGACAGGTAAGTCTGTTTACCGTCAATGTAGACGATCACTCCAGATTTACCTTTCAACTGTATCTGGTCGTTCTGGCGGTCGATGGTGACGCCGGGGGCTTTTTCCAGCACTTCAAGCGCCGTGTTACCACTGGCAACGATGCTGTTTTCAACATTCACAACTGTCCGGTCTACCTGCTGCTCGATAAAAGGCTTCTTGGCCACTACGTTCACTTCGGTTAACGCTTTCGACTCATCGGCTAAGACAAGCCCAGGTACTTCAACGGCCGGGTGAGCATCATCAACTGCGAACGGTACACTATACGTTTTACGGTATCCCATCTGCTGAGCCATCACCACGTAACGTCCGGCTCCTACACTCTCGAATTGATACTTGCCAGCCGCATCGCTAATCGCTCCTTTAACAAGAGTCGAATCAGCGGCCTTCAGCAGCATCATGGTCGAGAACTCCAGTGGCTTACTAGCCGCGCTGCTAACATGGCCGCTTACAGTTCCTCGTGTTAGCACCTGGGCCAAAGATGCCGTCCAGGTTAGTAGACTAAGCAGTGCGAAGGTTAAGATCGTTTTCATACCTAATGGTTCTTGAGCAGGTTGTCGTGTACCTTTTGTTTCGAGTACATGGCAAAGGTAGGTAGTGGGCATCGCAAAGTACCTTATCTTACACAAGCGGTCTGAACGGCAGGATAAGCGGATTTTAATCGGAGATTAGTGTACTGTAGGGGTTTTTCGACTAAAAGATGTAAGCCGTTAGCTAAATGTTGCACGGGCCTGGAAATCTGCGAAAGGATTTTTCAAATTTCTACACACCTGAGGATCTACAATAGGTATCCACTTACATAGCGTGTAGAAATTTTGCCACCCATATTGCTGTTTCATCGCCATACTACAGCTTTATCCCAACAGCCCACACGCTGGCATCTGGCCCCTGCCCTGCCCGAAATTGGCTTTGGGGTTCATAGCGGGCAAAAAAGTTAGCATGGCCCCGGAAACCTAGTTCTGTAGTCAGCCCCCAACGAACGGTGTTCAGGTAAAATGACCCATGAGTCCGAACGGCAGATCCCGTTTCAGGTTTCACTTTCGTGTAACTATCTAACCGAACGCCTGCATAAGCACCCAAGCCCAGCGTAAGGCCCGATTTGAACGATAGATTTAATATTACAGGTAAGTTCAGCTGCGTAGTCACCAATTTGGACTTGCGCAGAGCGACGCCGGAAGATTCAATAACAAGTTGGTTATTTTGGGCTTTTAATGTATTCCGGATGGAACCTCCGGATCGTTCAAACATGAAATTGTTCCAGGCCACTTCGGGTCCCGTTATAAGTCGCAGTTTCGTGGGACCATTTACAGCCAGGGGAATTCGTTTTTGCCAGGCAAGCGCTACAAAACGCGAACCAATGGTACTGAAATCGTAGCCCGTGGGCAGGCTACCGCCGAAGTTATTAAAGCCAACATAAAGACTAAAATCGCTCATTATGTGATCGGCGGACTTGTTTGGCCGAACAGTACAGGACGTAGGGGTCTCTTGCTCCTGTGAAACTCTTGTTTGGGCAAATGAAGCCGTTGAGGCAGCAATCAGCGCTACCACCAACAAGTGTTGGATGGCTTTCATAATCGTTATCAGATTTATCGAGTGTGAAAAAGAAGGAGTCGATCAGCGCTAACCGGGTACCTGCTTTGTTTGACAGGAAGATGTCTAAACACCCATATAAGGTTGCACGAAGGATAGCAATTTTTTCAGCTAGCCCAAAAACTGTATTTAATTAGCCAACACGTAATAATTAACAGTGGGCGGTACACCTCTTTTTTACGTGTACCGCCCATTGTTCCGAAGGAGATACCCCTACTTAACCGGCCCGACGTTTCTCGTCCTCGGCGCCACCGGTACGTCGGCGGGTAGGTGCTACTTTATCGTTGCCAAACCGGTAGGAGAATGACAGCGTAGCTACCCGTGAGTCCTGCCGTTGATAAAATCGCTCTACGTAGTTGTCATAGGCAGACACAGCCCTCACCTTCCGGGTGAAGAAGATATCGGCCACATTTAGGCGTAACGTTCCTTTTCGCTCCCACAGCGATTTCTGTACTCCGGTGGTAACCTGTCCGTTTGGCTGAACCCGTATAAAACCATATTGCTCGCCCGATTGGAAATTACCCGTCACTTCGGCCGACCAGCCTTTACTAAATGTAAATGTGTGATTGCTGCTGATATTGAATGCCAGCCTCCCTTTATTGAGCGCCGTGCCCGCCAGGTTACCCACAAAATGACTATAATAGAACACGGCATTATTGTAGACCTGCCACCACTTGGCAGGCTGAACCGGAGCCGTGATGGTGAGGGCAAAATAGTTCTGTCGGTTCAGGTTGACACTGGTTGAAATGACCGTTGAATCGGTTTC
>JAQBNX010000499.1 GCA_028288385.1 Spirosoma sp. | reverse complement strand
AGCCTCAATATTTTGCACAATTGTTTTATCAATATCGGCGGTAATGGCAACGGGAACCCGGGTTTTGTCCCACATAATTTCCAACACAGCCGAGATAGGCTGAATGTCGGCAATGTTGATAGTAAAGGTTTCTACTTTGTTGGCCAACGTAGTGGGTTTTACCTCAACCCGGACTACTTCGTTTTCTTTTTTATAATCGCCCACATTAGCACCCAGGGCCAGGTCTTTGGACAGCATTACCTGCCAACTGGTTTTACCTGGTATGGTAAACAGTCCGTAAGTGCCTGCTTTTACCGGTCTGCCTTCCAGACTGACATCGGTTGAAAAGGTAATTTTAGAAGTAGCATTGGCACCCGTCCGCCATACCTTGTCAAAGGGAACCAGATCGCCGAATATGGTTCGTCCTTTAATCGCTGGTCTGGAGTACTCAAGCGTGATATCACCTAAGGCGAAGCTTTGTTTGGTGGTTTGGGCCGGACTGGCTGCTGGTACTTTAAGCTGAGCCTTTGTGATTGAGGTTGAACAAAGCGTAAAAAGAATGGCCAGAGTAAATGAATGAAAAAGTAAATACTTCATGATGAAGGACTATGAAATCAAGTGTTAGAGATTTATTAACTCCCAAAGATACAGCTTATCGAGCCAGTTACGATTCGTATGCACCAGGGTTGAGTTATCTAATAATGATAGTAGGGAGATTACCGTGATAAAATAAGCGGCATTAAATAGGCGACTTAAGAGCGTATTGACTCAACATGTCAAAAGACAAATTTTACGGGTATAGCCGGCCTTCGGTATCTCTTTGCCGGAGCAAGCTGGAATTTTTCGTCTAACAACTCAGGCCGATATAGGAATACAATTTTAGGGCGTATTGAAGCCCAGAAAATCGGTAGCAGAAAAAATCAGAAAGAATTAATGACTGCTTTGGCAGGATTTAGTATATCAGCCGCGGGAATCCTGCTCAAGGTCGATACGTCAAACGTACTCAGGACTTTTTCCAACTGCCTGGCTTTATCAGTCTGTCCTTTAGCCTTAAACTCATCTTTTAGAATGCTGATTTTTTCGTAATCCTGAATTCCTTCAATGAGCCGCTCAAACCGAATCGACGTGCGCGGTCCTGGATAAACGATGTAGGTATCTCCGGCGGGCCATGTTCGGAAGCGTGAATCGCGCAGGGGATCTTTCACCCAGCAGTTATAGGCCCAGCGCAAATAGCCATCATAGCCTTTATTAGCGGCATACCAGCTAATAAAGGTGGACTCGGCCGGGGGTGAAAACGTGAAAGTATTGGGGTAGCGTTCCGTGCAGCAGGTGTAATACGTGGTGTTGAATCCGGTTTGCTGACGACGTTGCATCGTGGGGGTGTCAACATTCTGATTCACGGCTACGCAATAGTCAATTAAATCCTGCTCAAGTTCGGGGTGATAATTACCCGCAAGCGACACCAGGAAATTTTTATCTACGCTTTTGATAAGCGTCAATGCCTGTTTCATGGCTTCCATCGGGCGTTCGTCCATCGCAATCGTCGTTTTCTCAAACCAGCCTTTTTGCTTTAAATGGTTGGTAAAGTCGGTCAGCATGGGACGCCAGTGGGCGTCATATTCGGCGGTGCCAGTTTTGGCAATTAGAAATGTATCCTTTCGGGCGGCTTCATCGAAATAGCTAAACTTCAGATTCCAGGGAATCATGCTGTAGCAATTGATAAATCGGTCGATGCCCAGGTCCATCATAAACGTTACCCACTGGTCAAATACGGTGTAATCGTAGGCCCAGGTACCGTCTTTCTTTTTTGTCCAGTTGACCATCGACCCATAAACATCCTGGGTCTGACTTCGCCAGGGATCATTGATAATGGTAGCCGTAATGGATTTCTGCCCGGCATCGGCCAGCATTTTCATATAAGGCCGCATTAGCTCCATATGCTCTTTGGACCAAACCTTTACGCCATGTACGCGAGCTACTGAATACGGATTCTGCCATAAATCGAGGTGAAATTTCCAGTCCTTCGGAGCGGGTAGTGAGTGATTCTGAACGTCAA
Source organism: Spirosoma sp. (assembly GCA_028288385.1). Lineage (GTDB taxonomy): Bacteria > Bacteroidota > Bacteroidia > Cytophagales > Spirosomataceae > Spirosoma. The sequence continues at coordinate 5,084 of JAQBNX010000499.1, read as the reverse complement.
TACTATACGATAAAACAGCTGGCTTAGCTGACTGGCTCGTAACCGTTACCGTTCCTGTGTAATGACCAGCCACGGCTGTTTTTGGTACAGATACACTTAGCCAGACCGGTTGGGTCGTCTGCTGCGGTACGTCAAGCACCTTAACCAGATCAATTGGATCGGCTACCAGAGAAGAGTCGTATTTACCGATGGGTCGTTCATCACAGTTTTCCCCTTGTGGGCTTAGTCCGTCGGTCATTACGTAGCGAACAAAGCGGGCCGAAACCTGGCTAGCTGAAATAGTAATGCCTTTAGTATTTTTTAGGTCAGACCAGGTGAGGCTGGTTTTAGGTAAACCAAACCCGCTCCATATCAGAATTTGTTGGTGTACTTTCTCGCCTTTCCAGGCTTTCACATTCCATGTCATCCTGGGGGTCTCTATTGCTGGGGCCGTATGCTTATCGTACCGCATATCGGTTGAAGCGAAACTGACGTATTGACCGGGTTTAAGCGTCAACCAACTGCTTTTGTTTGCGGGCTTGGGATCGGGCAATTCCTGGTAAGCAACCAGGTTGACCGATTGGGCCAATGTTCCGATGGACAAAGAGAGAAGCACGAGTGCGATAACGTTCTTCATACAAGTAAGAAGTATTTTCTAGGAAGAAGATATGGTCTTAGAGAAGCACCTGGTTATACTGGATGAGAAACGTAAAGCCCTATAAACAAGTCCTATAGTATTAACCAATCTGGAGTTTTTTAGGACCAGGCCTGATGTTTGCTATTCAATACCGGTTGGAAATCTGGAAAAATGAGTTTGTTCAACTGCAAAAGTGCCCTAATACTACCGACCTCCAAACTGGACGATACGTCTCAAAATTACCCTTTAAGTTTAGAAAAGTATTAGGACAAACTAGAATCTCCAATAACGAATTAGGAGCAACTTCGCTACCATTGAAAACCTGTTTGATAACCGGAGTTAACATCGGCGGTCAGAAATCGACGTAGGTAAAAAGATTAAAACCTCTTCAATATGAATTACCGTAACGAAAAAGCCACATTATATCCGCCTACACCGACGAGGAAATGCTTAGGTTTCCAAAAACCTACCTGAAACAAGGCACGAGTGGGGAAGACAAACAGTCTTTCACATTCCAGAGGTGTTCGTAAAAGACTCCTGACTAAATACGTGACTTAACACATGAGAAAGGTTTTTCTTCCAAATGTAAACGAGTGCGAGTAAGATGTATAGAAAAGGTACTAAACCTGGAGGAAATGTATTTCGTACACTTAATGGATCAAACAAATAAAGCAACAAGAAAATAAGGGTTAAGATCTTGGGAACGGTTTCCATGTACTTAGCCATACCTAATATCTATTTTTTATAGCGAGTGAGCTTATTTGTGTAGGTCTCACTTTAGTCTACATTTAAAGTAGCCAAGGATTTCTGAAAGCAATCAGCAAGGGCCTATCAAAAAGAAACTCCCACATTCAAACCCAGGCGAGATGCCCACTTAGCAGTCATAGAATCCACAAATTGATTACCTTTTGCGGGTGAGCCAACAACTATCTGACGTTGTAGACCATACGAAATATCTAAACAAAACCTCTTTTTAATCCATTGGCCACCCGCCATTAAGCCCGGTATCCAAATTAGAGCCTGTTCTTGCTTAGTCAATGAAAGGCCTTGGCTGTCTTTAAGCGCCTTACCTTGCTGATCAAGGATAAACTCACTTACCGTCAACCGACTCAATCGTAGATAAGGGCCCATGTACCAACTTCTTGATGGTCGGTTGGAATTCCAGTACCGACGGCCTTCCAAGGTAACCCGCTCATAAATACCTCCACCCAGCTCAAGTTGACGACCAAAATTTGGTCTGTTTCCTCCGATTCCATAGCCAATCACTAGGGATGTGCGCTTGGTCAAGGCGCGTTCATAAAACAACGAAAGTTGACCTAATATTAAACTAATAGGGCTTACTTTCAACCAGTTAAAATAGAACTTATCCGCTGTAATCGGGTCTGAATGTAGGGAGTCAGTTACCAGATAGATTTGTTGAGTATGTAAATCGGGTTGAGTTGATTGAGCGGTTAGACGGCCACTCAGTACCAGCATTAATACGAGGATACCGGGTTTTAGTAGGTTGTCCATTGAGTAGTTATATGGGGGGTACTTCTATATTAATCATTAAGGTAATCCCCATTTGGACAAGATTATTGATGTTTTGAGCAAGCGGCTCTATGAATCGTTTTTGTGCTATATAATATTATAAGGCTAGCTACAATCACCGTGTTGATATGTGGTAGCCAGTCAGTTTATGCTTGCCATGCTTATGAGTGCCACGGATTAGCTCGGTGTAGGTCGGCAGTGAGCCGGGTTAGTATTAGTGATGCCCGAGGTAGGAATTACGTACCGTGTAAGATATGCTACTAAGACAGGCTACTTTTATTTACTGCCAATAGTAAAAAACATTGCACATTGCATTGCACACAAAACAAAAAAGCCACTCACAAATTAATGTAAGTGGCTGCTAACCAATGTGCACTCGTAGGGATTCGAACCCCAAACCTCCTGATCCGTAGTCAGGTGCTCTATCCAATTGAGCTACGAATGCGAATTATAGTGCAAGGTAGTCAGGTGTTTTATCCAATTGATGGCGGAGGCGCCCCGGTACCAATGCATTGCCCTAAGGCGTTCCCCGTTGATTGGGATGGCAAAAGTACGTAATAACCCAGACGTGTCAAACTAACGGCCCGAAAAATTTGCCGAACGCTTCATCAAAAATGCGCCTATTCCTTCGGCGGCATCGGCCGATTGCCCCAGCTTGTCCTGATTCTCAGCCTCCTGCTCCAACTGCTGATCAAGGTCAGAATACAGCGATTTGTTCAACACTAATTTCATAGCGCCAATAGCCTGGGTAGGAGCGGTGGCGTAGTACTGGGCCACCTTGTCGACAGCCCCGTCGAGTTCAGCGGCAGGAACGGACTGACTCACTAACCCAATTTGGGCTGCTTCGGGGCCATAGACCGGCCGACCGGTGCTGCTTAGTTGAAAGGCGCGCTGGGGGCCAACCAGGCGGGGCAGGAAAAACGTGGAACCGGCGTCGGGCATAAGGCCAATGTTCACAAATATCTGGCTAAAATAGGCTTCATCAGAGCAAATCACCACATCGCAGGCCAGCGCCAGCGAGCACCCCGCTCCCGCTGCCACGCCATTGATGCGCCCTATGACCGGTTTGGGCAGGTTTCGAATGGCCCGGATCATGGGGTGGTAGCCGCTACGTAGTGAGTCGCCCAGATTCAGCCCATTGCCTGTTTTGGCCGCACTGGCGAATCCTTCTTTCAGGTCGGCTCCCGAGCAGAACGCCCGGTCGCCCGTACCGGTGATAATGACCACGCGGACAGCATCGTCGGCCCCGGCGGCTGTTATGGCGCTGGTGATGTCGTGGATCAGACCAGCACTCAGGGCGTTGTAGACCTGGGGACGGTTGAGGGTGATCCGGCAAATACCACCATCAATTGTATAGAGAAGATTTTCAGTCATAGGCTAAACTAAACTGTAACGGCCCAGAAAGGAATATCCAATCCGGGAACGGTACGCTACGTTGTTGCTGACGTTTTTGAAATTAAACCAGCCAGAATACTACGGTTAAGCTAACACTTAATCCCAACACAAAGCCGGCGCCTATTTGAGCGGGCGTGTGTACATTGAGTTTCAGGCGGGCGCTGCCCACAAAACCCGTTAGCAGTATGCTTAGCAGTAAGGGAATAAATAACTCCGACTGGCTGAATTTAAGCATAATACCGGCAATGATCCCAATAACACCACTCAGGCCAACTGTGTGGGCGCTGATTTGCCAGTAGAGACTAATGATACCGACCAGCAGAATAGATACGGTGATGCTGCCCAGCAGCACGGCTATTTCGGGCGCAATGGTCGAGATCAGTTCCATCCGGTAAGCAAACAGAACAGTTAGGAACGCATAAATAAATGCAGTCAGGAAAAAAGGCAGCTTCCGGTCGGCAAGGGTTGTCAGGTGGAGCGTCTGCACGTAGCCACTGCGGTAGAGATAATAAATGAGTAGGGCGGGTACCCCAAACGTACCTACGAATATAAGCACCAGTAAGCTCAGGCGTAACGTAGCGGGGAATACATCGACTCCCAGCACCTGGGGCACCCGGAACAGGAGAATTCCGAACGCGAATGTCGGCATCAGCAGCGGGTGACAGGCAATTGAAAGAAAGCGGGCAAGTGACGTTGACAATGACGAATTAAGAATATTGAGTGATTGACGCTTTGCGACCATGGTTTCTGCTGCAAAGGTACTAACTCCTCCTGTTCATCATTACGTCAAAGTTCTTTCCTGAGTCTGGCCACCGGGATGTTGAGTTGCTCACGGTATTTGGCAACCGTCCGGCGGGCAATGTTGTAGCCCCGGTCATTGAGAATTTTTTCGAGCTTGTCGTCTGATAGGGGGTTGAGCTTGGGTTCGTTTTCGATCATCTCGCGCAGTATATTCTTTACTTCGCGGCTGCTGACATCCTCGCCCGAGTCGGTGGCAATGCCTTCAGAGAAGAAATACTTGAGCGGGTAAATGCCAAATTCTGTTTGTACGGCTTTGCTGTTAGCCACCCGCGACACCGTCGATACGTCCATGTCGATCATGGCAGCAATGTCCTTCAGGATCATGGGCCGTAGTTTGGACTCGTCGCCGGTCAGGAAAAAGTCATACTGAAAACGCACGATGGCGTTCATGGTACGTAGCAGCGTTTGCTGACGCTGCTTGATGGCGTCGATGAACCACTTGGCTGCGTCGAGTTTCTGCTTCACGAACGACACCGTTTCCTTAAGCGACTTGTTTTGCTTGCTGCTCTTGTCATACGTATCGAGCATGTCGGCAAAGGAGCGGCTGATCCTGAGTTCGGGTGCGTTTTTGGAATTAAGCGACAGCTCCAGTTTGCCACCGTTGTTGGTGAGGATGAAGTCGGGAACCAGATACTGCGCCGTGCTGGCGTCGCCTTCTACAGAACCCGGCTTGGGATTCAATTTTATGATGATGTCGATGACTTTCTTCAGCGAATCGTCGCTGATGTTGAGCCGGCGCTGT
>JAQBNX010000068.1 GCA_028288385.1 Spirosoma sp. | reverse complement strand
CCGAAAGCTCAACAGCAGATGGATAAACAGGAAACCCCCGAAAAAACCACCTGCTATTAGCCAATACCACTCATTAAATTGGGCGGGTGTCCGGACAATCAATGATTTTTCTTTTTTAAGAATGCTAAAGTCGCGCGTCGAGAAAAGTCTGAGGGTATGCGGTACGCGGTGAAAGGTGAACGAGGTGTTTTGGGTTAACTTAGCCACACCTAGGGACTGGCCGAACTGATAGCTCGGCTGCATGGGCAACACCTCAAAGGCCTGTCCAGCAGGCAGATTAGCAAAGGCAAACTCCCCCTGCGCATTCGTACGGGCAAAGGCGGTTAAGGCCCGTAATGGCCGGTTATTGCCGCTCCTGGGGCCATACACTTTCACGAATCCCGGGCCTTTCTCGCTAACCTCATTTGGCCCGTTCCCGGCATCGTGGTCTCCAATGGTCGTGCTGTCCGGTGGCAACACCATTGCCAGACGGACTAGTACGCCCGGTACCGTACTATCAGCCTCGTTTCGAACGGTTCCGCCTAAGCGGTAGCCCTTTAAGCCAACGTCGGTGACAGCGGGCAACCGGGGTGGAGAGGATCGTTCGGCCTGAAAGCTGGAAGAATAAGCGTCGGCAAATCCCAGCAACGACCGTGACACCGCTGCCCGTTTTCTAAAGGAATTTCCACCACGCGCAAAAGCATCATCTGCCAGAATGGCAAACCGGCGCTTGTTTAATTCGCCCACGTTATCAATGAGGACCAGTGTGTCGGCTTCCAGTACGTTGGCAACGGACTCCTGAATAAAGTCGATGTCCCGTTTATCGTCGAAGTAATAGCCCTTTTCCAGCAGGGTCGCCAGAATCTGCGCACTGTTTGGCCTATTCAGGTTCACCATCGTTCCATTGTGAAGCCGCTTATTAACATCCCGAAAGTCGCCCTGCAAGACGGTGAACAACGTATAAAACAGCATCCCCAATACGGTGGAGATCAAGACTAAAAATAGGCGCTCTATTCTTCTACCAGTCGATGGGGGTGCTTTCTCATCCATGTTGCCTATCCGTTTAGTTGGCCGGAACATCTGTTAGTCGACTATTACCCGTAAGGCGGGCATTCACGGGGCGGCTGTCAGGAAAGAGGATGGCACGCTGCACAGGGACGCGGCAGCGACGAAAGGTGACATTTTTTAAGACTACCCCCTGGTTTTGGGCCGATACGGCTACATCGAAACCGTCAAAACATAGCCCATCGAGCACGAGGTGTCCACTGGATGGCGCAAGGCGGATGGCTGGTCCGGCATACGAACCCGCTCGAGTTAATACGATAGTTCCCTGGGTTTTAATGTACAACGAATTTCGATTAACCAGTACGGCCCTGCTAACACTGATTGGCTGGGCAAAAACAGCGTTCGTTAGTAGCAGCGTATCGCCCGTCAGACCGTTTAGAGCGGCCTGCAGTTGCAGCTCTCCATCGGTGGGACCAGTCTGACTCGATTCTGTTCTACTGCCTGTGGACAAGACCCGTTTTTCAACTGCTGGTTCGCCGGTCTGGTTTTGCCGGAGCAGCCACAACGACATGGCCAGCAGAGTCAGGCACGCAACCGACAGTCCCGTCAGTAGCATCTGACGATGGCTCGGCTCATGGGTTACGATTGGGTCTGGTGCTCTTGAATCCGTTGACGGTACGGGAGCCTTCTGGTTTACATGCTCATCGTTTTTCTGGTTTATGGCTGGCCGAATTGCCATGGGTTCGGGTAGGGCTTTATCGTGTTGTACCAGAACGACAGTGATGTTGTCTTTGCCCCCTTTTGCATTTGCCTCTTCCACTAACGCTGCCCCTTTTTCAGCTAGTGAGGCCGCACCCGTTAAAATAGCCGTTATTTCTTTTTTAGGCACCAGATCGGTTAGCCCGTCGCTGCATAGCAGGAGCATATCTCCCGGCAGAAAGGGCGACTGACCGCTTTCGATGTAGTCATCCGGCGTGTCGATCTGTTCGCGAAAGCCTAGTGCCTTGTCTATTTCGTTACGTTTAGGGTGGCGCATGGCAGCTGCTTCGGATAAGCGGCCGGAATCTTCCAGAAAACCAACAAAGGAGTGGTCCTTCACTACTTTAATCAGCGAATCATCCCGCAGCAGATACAGCCGGGTGTCGCCTACGTGCCCATACAAAAATTGATTTTTCTCCGTGTCGACAATCACCAGCGTCAAGACACAAGCCATGTTGTCGTAGTCGCTGTCCCGCTGTTTTTCGGCTAATATCCGGTTGTTGGCCGTGATGATTGCTTCCTTCATATCGAACACCCCCGGCTCAGACAGTTGAGAGAAATAGTCCAGAATGGCTTGCCGGGCCACAGTCGCGGCCACTTCACCGTAGGCATACCCCCCCACGCCATCAATGACGCAGGCGATGATGAAAGTGTCGGTCTTAGCTCGTTCAGCAATGAAGGCATCCTCATTGTTATCCCGTACCCGCCCGGTGTCTGTTATACCCACGAAGTTCTCAGTCATTCCGGTTGTGGGTATTTCTTATGTCAAAAAAATGCACAGCCAGCAGCAGTATGCCAACCCCTAACAACGCCATGGATAAGACAGACGATGACATGGCGGTTCAAGGTTTAAACAAATTGATCCCAACAATACCATTCAGCAACATTTTCGAATTGAACGGCATTTCTACCCAGGACGTCGTGTTGATGTCGCTTCTGACCACTTCCTTCTCATTCAGCAGCGTTTTTTCGCCAAACGAAGCCAGGTAAAACTGGCTGGTTTCCCGGTCGTACCGAATGCGGAGGTGCGGGGTATCTACCCAGTCTGAAGGTACCCGGAACGTAGCGGGGGCTTCGCCTGCATCACCAGCGCCAGTAATGATAACCTCTTCGTCGCTGATGACGTATTCTACTTTACGACCTGCAAATGCTTTATCGGGCAAAATAGTCTCTAAGCGACCCAGTTTGGACCGGGAGGCATGGCTCTGCCTTTTTTCGTCATCGTGTAGCGCGTCGACATACGGGATTTCGTAGTAGCCCTCGCTGTAAAACGTAAATCCCTTAAGAACATCCTGACTGACATCGTACGTTTCGGCAATACCGGTTTGGCGCGGAATGAACGTAACGCGAACATTTTCATCACGTTGTTCACTGCCGGGCAACAGCTTACCAATAAATCCTATGTCTCCGCGGGCGTATTCAGGATGCGACACAAACCGAAATACCCATTTTGTGGCCGATGGTTCAACCGTTTTCCCCGCATCCCGATAGGGTGCCAGCAGGTCGTAAAACGCTTTGACGCACTCCTGCGTAACCAGCCCAAACAAGCCCTGTTTGTTGGCCATGAATGCCTGATAATCGTCCGGGTTTAGGCATATAATGTATTCGTGATAAAAAACGATTCGGTTCGCAAAAGACAACTGCTCAATAGATTCATTGAATTTATCCGTAATATACCGATACACCTTTTCAGGTGTGGGTATTGGGGGCTCCTTCTCCTCTACGGCAGAATTTTTAAGAAACCAGTTATGCAAGCCCAGACGTTGCCAAAGGGTAGTTTTCGATTTCATGTGCCTATTCCTTTGGGGCACAGATGTGCCACTCTGAAAGAACCAACCAACATGCCGGATGTTTTGGAACCGTGTTTCAGTAAACTCTACCTGTTCTCAAATCGTCATTTCGAAAAGGCCCTATTAACGTATATAACTATCGTTCCATCAATTAAGACGCGTTTTTACACTAACCTAATAAATAGGGCCATGCCCTCAGCCGATGGGTTGGCCGCGAAAAATTAACGGGTTATGATTAACCTTATGAGCCGACTATAACCTTGATTCCACGGTCTTCCAGCATTCTTACCATGTCGGGGGGTGTGCCTGCATCGGTAATGATGTATTGTAGCTGATCGAGATCACCTATTTTGCCGATGCCCCGTTTCCCGAATTTGGACCAGTCTGCCATAACCGCAACCGTTTGGGCAGTTTCAATCATCTTTCGATTAAGGCTCGTTTCGGTTAAGTTGCTGATGGATACCCCAAAATCAAAGTCAATTCCATCCACACCAATAAAGAGTATTCCACACGATAGGTTCTCAAGCATATGTTCGGCCTGGGAGCCAACGACGGAGTAAGAGTTTGGCCTGATTAGCCCACCCAGCTGGAGTACTTCTACGTGTGTCCGGTTGCTTAGTTCCTGCGCCACTTTTACGGCTGGCGTAATGACTGTCAGCGGTTTGGTTGGATATAGGCACCGGGCCAGTTCATAAACGGTTGTGCCTGACCCAATGATAATGGAATCGTGCTGATTAATGAGGGGCAGAGCGGCCTTGGCGATCTTCTGTTTTTCTTCGGCATTGATTAAGGCTTTCTCATTGATGGGTTTTTCGTAGGCATAGGGATTCGTAATAGATCCTCCACCCCGTGTTCGGAACAAAAGGCTTTTATCTTCCAAAAGTTTCAGATCCTTTCGAATTGTAACCCCCGATACATCCATTAGGTCGCTTAATTCCTGAACAGTTATCCCACCATGTTCCTTCAGTTGTTGCAAAATCAACTGATGCCTTTCTACCATGCTTCTCATTATCAGCTATATAATTTCAGTAGATATAATTATTTATGGTAATACAGGATGACGAAAAAATGCACAACTAAAGCTAAATTTTCTTTGTCGTTAAAGACTATCGGGGTCAAGGTAAGCGATTTGGACCTGTTATGAAACATACCACTATCTCAATTACGGAATGTAGCTAAAAGTGTCATATTCTTAGATTATCCGTACTTTTTTAGGACGATAGTTGCTACAAACCAAGATTATCAAATTGCTAATTCCTTACCTTTTTACTTTCAAAAAATTTACTGTGATTTTTATTTGTTTCATAAACACTCTCTTTGTTTGTTTGTACCAAGTTAATCTCCATTAAAT
>JAQBNX010000486.1 GCA_028288385.1 Spirosoma sp. | reverse complement strand
TTTGTAGCATACATACAACATAAATTTCAGGATGATTTATTCACCCTAGGATTTTACCAATGTATTCTGTCTTTTTTGGTCGCCTGTTTTGTTGCCGTTATCGCTATTCCAGTTGTTATTAAAATTTCGGAGTTAAAATCCCTTATGGAGAAACCCGGCGAGCGCCGATCTCATACAACCCCTACCCCTACATTCGGTGGCATTGCCATTTATGCCGGCATTCTGATTGCTTATTTCCTGTGGCCCAGCATCGACCAAACTGACGTTTACCGCACCAATTTATCGGTAGCAGGTATGACGATATTATTCTTTATTGGCATAAAAGACGACCTGGTTGGCATCGATCCTAACAAGAAAATCATGTTTCAGGTGCTGGCGGCTATGATTCTGATTTTCTTTGGCGAACTACGAGTGGACTATTTGTATGGTATTTTGGGTTTCCACCACATACCTGATGTTGTTGGTATTTTGCTGACTTGCTTTATATTTATTGCCCTGACAAATGCAATTAATCTCATTGATGGCATTGACGGTCTGGCGGGTGGTATTGCTACTATTGCCAGCGCTACGTTTGGTGGTTGGTTTTTGTTGACTAATCACTTCACCATGGCCTGTTTAGCCTTTACACTGGCAGGGGCGCTGATTGGTTTTCTCAGATTTAACTTTTCTAAGACCAGCAAGATTTTCATGGGCAATACGGGCTCACTGATTATTGGCTTTATGCTGGCCTTTTTTGCCGTTCGTTTCGTAAATTTAAATGTATCATTTCGCTACGAGCCAACGGCGTTCTTCAATGCACCAATCATTGCTATTGTCATCTTAATTATCCCAATTTTTGATACGTTGCGGGTATTTCTGGTTAGGATTCTGGCCGGTCGGTCACCATTCTCGGCCGACCGCAACCACATGCACCACATCCTTCTCGACAATGGCCTTACACACCTACAGGCCACGGCCGTGTTGTGCGGTTTGTCATTGGCCAACACTGTCTTATTTTTTCTGCTCCATCGTAATATTACCAACACAGAATCGCTCTTGATTCTCGCGGTCCTGTTTGGTCTGTACATGTTGGTAAGTTTTCTACTAAAAATGCGTATCATGTACGTAACGACTCACCCCCGTCGCCGGCGTGCTATGCTGCGCCGGGAACTGCAGAGTAGTCTGTTGAGTCGACGTTTGGTAGATTACCTGTAGGACATTTTAGTATATGTCCTGGCGTTACGTTGTTTTGCATTTAAGTTAAACTGGCGATATCATAAAGTCTCTCAACAGGTTATACCTCCATTACCTGCACAAGATACTTATCAAGGAGGGTGGAAGTCAATTTAGGAGATCATCAGCTATGATACACGTAAGTCACTACTGTCTTTTCGTACTAGTCCTATGCTGTCTATAGCTATAAGAGTCTCTGAACGTAACGACCTAGGCGGTTCATTTAAATAGTCAGTCGTCTAAGTTGGACGTTTTCAACCGGCCGGATGACGAGCGGTACTTTTTCAATTTTTACCGAACTACTATCCAGCCCAAACCACCGGTCCTCAGGCGTGGTGAAGCCTTTAACCGTGAAGTAGATGTTCATGATGAAACGTTCACGGATAGACAGTTTGTTTTCGTACGATAAAAACTTCTCGAGTACCACAAACCGGAAATCACCAATCACATTCTGACGACTCAGCGACTCGTAGCGGCTGGTGATGTCCACCTCTTTGTTCTTGACCATGTCCTCAATCACCTTCCGAAAGAACAGGTTGATGCGCTGCTCCACCCGGAAACCAAGCTTAAACGTCACCTTGTAGGCATCATCGACCGCAATGGTGTTCACCTTGTACTCCAACGTATAGGGGTCATCGGTGACCTCTACGTGCACAAACCAGTAGATGTCAGCCCGTTTGGGGCGTTTCTGAAAAATGGAGTAAATGATTTTTGACTCGATTTCGGACTGCCGTGCCGCATTGCTCATGAACACCAGGTGGGTGGCATACTTGGGTATGCTAATGTCGCGGCTGAGTTCTTTGATAGACTGGATGTACTGGTCAATGCGCACGTATTCGGTGAGCCGCAGTTTAATCTGAAAGGCTTGCAGCCAGATGTACATGACCCCAGCAATTGTCGAGCCGATCAGGACCGAAACCCAGCCGCCATGAGGAAACTTGATCAGGTTAGCCACCAAGAAACAACCTTCCAGACCCAGATAAAGAGTTAGAAATAAAACAACCCACCAGGCCTGATATTTGTGGGTATAGAGGTAATAGGACATCAGCAGGGTAGTCATCAGCATCGTCAGCGTAATGGCCAGGCCATAAGCCGCTTCCATTTTGGCTGATTCCCGAAAGTATAGCACCACGCCCACGCAGCCAGCCCAAAGCAACAGATTAACACTCGGCACATAAAGCTGCCCTTTTTGAGCACTCGGATAGCGCAACCTGACCTTGGGCCAAAAGTTGAGCCGGATGGCTTCACTAATGAGCGTAAAGGAACCACTAATTAAGGCTTGGCTGGCTATGACGGTGGCAGCCGTAGCAACGATAATGCCGATTGTTAAGAACCAGGGCGGCATGATCTCGTAGAAAGGAATCCTGGTGGCCAGCCGCTGGCCTTCCTGACTCAGCAGCCAAGCTCCCTGCCCAAAATAGTTGAGCACCAAGCATGTCTTCACAAATACCCAACTCAGGCGGATGTTGCCCCGCCCGCAGTGGCCCATGTCTGAATACAAAGCTTCGGCTCCGGTTGTGCACAAAAACACTGATCCCAGCAGCCAGAATCCACCTGGATACTCAGCCAGCAGCCACCATGCATAATACGGGTTGAGGGCCAGAAGAATTTGGGGAGCCTGGGCAATCTGAAGAGCACCCAACGTACCCAGCATGATAAACCAGACCAGCATAATTGGACCGAAGGCCGTACCCACCACTCCCGTACCAAAAGCCTGAATCAGGAACAGTATCGTTAGAATGGCAATGACGATCTGAATAATAAGTACATCGGTAATAGCAGGATATAGCAGTTTAATGCCTTCAACGGCCGATGAGACCGAGATGGGGGGCGTAATAATGCCATCGGCCAGCAGGGCTGCCCCGCCTATCATGGCCGGTAGGGTAAGCCAGCGGGCATGTCGGCGAATTAGGGCATATAGTGCAAAAATACCTCCTTCACCCCTATTGTCAGCCCGCAGAATTAAAATGACGTACTTAACCGTTGTTTGCAGGGTGAGCGTCCAGAATACACAGGAAAGAGCCCCGCGAACGAGGTCGACTTTGATGAGGGTCGAAACTCCAATAATGGCTCGTAGGGTATAGATCGGTGAGGTACCAATATCGCCATAGATGATGCCCATAGCGACCAGCATGCCGGCCGCCGTAACCTTATCGATGTTTTTTTTATCACTCATGGAACAAAGCAGGCCGAGTAAGTGGAACACCCATGTAGGCCCGTTTTTTAACTGAAGAAAATGAAACTGATGTGTTAATAAATGGGTAGTCGGAACCAGAAAGCGGCTCCTGAGGACTCTTCTTGCTTTATCCCAATAGTGCCGCCCATGGCCTCGATAAACTCTTTGGAGATGGCCAGTCCTAGTCCTGTACCGCTGTGTTCATCCGGGTCAGGCACCGTAAAGTAGCGGTCAAACACCCGGGCGAGGTGTTCGGCCTGCAGCCCCGGCCCGTTGTCCTGTACGATGAAGTCAATGCAGTCGTTTATCTGCCGGGCAGAAATAGCAATAGTCGTTTCCGGCGGACTGTGACGTACCGCATTAGAAAGAAAGTTGATGAGCACCCATGATGCCTTATCCGGGTCAGCCTTTACGGCGGGCAAATTTGACTCTACTGCCAATTCGAAGCGGAGTTGTTTCTGCTTTGCCTGTGCATACAAAGCTTGAGTTGCGCATGTTATGAGATCAGTCGGAGCAACGGCGTTTATCTTTAGCTGAATTTGTCCTGATTCAACCTGAGCCAAATTGAGTAACTCACCCGTCAGCTTTAGTAAGCGGTTGGCGGCATCACCAGCCGTATCAACGAGTTGTTTTTGCTCCGTGTTGAGTTCTCCCACTCGCTGATCCTCGAGTAATTTTAAACTGAGTTTGATGCTCGACAAAGGAGTTTTAAGCTCGTGCGAAACTGTAGCGATGAAGTTGGTTTTGGCTAAATCGAGTTCTTTATAAGACGTAATGTTTGCCAAAACCACGACGTACCCTGCTATTTGGGGCACCTCTTCACCCGGACGCATCACGTCTACCGAATAGACGCGTTCTGTGAAATAAGCCTCTTTCCCCTCATCAAAAATTTTTAACAATTTACTGCCTGTTGAGGGAGCCACATCCGCAGCCATCAGGTCCTGTATAAGCGAACGCATAAGGTCATTAGAAGCAGCGATGTCCGGAGCGTACTGACCGACCAGTTGTGACTCGACCATGCTCAGCAGCCGACAGGCTACCGGGTTAGCAAACAAAATCCGACGGTTCTCATCCAGTCCTATAATTCCATCGGTCATAATCTGAATCAGCGTATCGATCCGCTGTTTTTCAAAAAGCACCTGGGCCAGGTTCGAATGTTCATACTCGTCTAACTTCTGAGCCATTGCGTTAAATGACTGGGCCAGTTCGCCAAACTCGTCGCTGGACTGAAAATGTAAGCGCTCCTCGAAGTTGCGGCTGGCAATTTGTTTAATGCCTTGCGTTAGCTCCCGCAGGGGATTTGCAATGTAGCTGGGGACTGTACTGATGAACGAAAAGACAATCAATATGCAAAGGGTTCCTACCAGGGCCAGCAAGACCAGCGCGTCATGGGCGGTCTGGTTGGCCCTATCGCTTTTGCGGCCAATGGCCTGGCGATTCAGATCGTCCAGCGCAAACAGGTATTGGTGAATACGTCCAAGGGTAAGTGAATCCTGGGGCCTGGCCTTCAACCTGCTGAATTCCCGGCGAAGCGCTGTAGTTGCAGTGCGCTCGCCCTGTTCGGTTACGTTAGCTTCCTGCTTTTTTAAGTTTGTCTCAAAATCGGTCAGTGCATTGTCGTCGGCAGGTGTAGCCAACGCTTTCTGCATGTTGCTG
>JAQBNX010000474.1 GCA_028288385.1 Spirosoma sp. | reverse complement strand
ATGGGTATATAGGTATATATACTTACTTTAGTAAGAAATTTGAGTATCTGAGTATTTGCCCGTAACGACTCGCTTACCCTGCTACCTATGAAATCATACCGGGACATGATTAGTTTAATCGTGCCAGCATTTAATGAAGAAGAAAATCTGCCTGTTCTCATCCATCGGTTAATGGCCGTTATGGATTCGTACGGCGATTACGAGATTTTAGTTATTGACGATGGCAGCACCGATCAGTCCCGTTACGTGCTGCGCCAGTTAAGCATGGCCTATCCCGTGGTTCGGTTTTTATCCTTCTCGCGCAATTTTGGCCACCAGATGGCCCTGCGGGCTGGATACAAACATGCCCTTGGCAACGCCGTTATTTGTCTGGACGCCGATCTTCAGCACCCACCCGAACTAATTCCAACGCTCATTCAAAAATGGCGAGAAGGTTACGAGGTCGTTTATACCATTCGTCAACCCGATCCTTCGCTGTCGTGGTTTAAGCGGACAACCTCAAAAAAGTTTTATGGCCTCCTTCGCCAAGTCTCAAAGTTAGACATAGAAGACGGGGCTGCCGATTTCCGGCTACTCGACCGCAAGGTAGTCGATACCATCAACCAGATGAAGGAACACGACCTGTTTCTGCGCGGTGCCATCTCGTGGGTTGGTTTCCGGCAGTGCCGCCTGGTTTATAAACCGGCCGCACGCTATGCTGGCAGCTCAAAATATTCATTCAAGAAGATGATGAAGCTGGCGGTCATGGGCATTACGTCGTTTTCTACGCGGCCCCTGTACTTGTCTGTGCTGCTTGGCTTTTGTATGTCCTTGTTCGCTACGTTGTTTGGGGCTGAGGTGCTCTACGAATACCTCTTTACCAATGCTACCGTGTCGGGCTGGACAACCCTAGTGGTGCTGATTGCTCTCATTGGTGGAGTGCAGTTCATTATGATCGGGATTATTGGCGTATATTTAGGTAAAACATTCATTGAGGTGAAGGGGCGGCCGGCCTACATCATTGGCGATTCGAGTGAGATTGAGGAGACCGTAGCATCATGGGAAGAGCCAACCAGAGAAACAGCATTTTATTCACCGTTGACGTAGAAGAGTTCGATACCGCCGTTGAGTTTGGACACCCTATTTCATTAATTGAGCAAATTGCCGTCTCGACCCTGGGTTTGCGGAAACTGGCCGAGCGATTGGATGCGGTGGGCGCCCGAACCACGCTCTTCACAACGGCCAACTATGCCCTTCACGAGCCGGACTTGATCCGGTCACTGGCTCACCGGCACGAAATTGCTTCGCACGGCTATTACCACACAACGTTCGAGCCAAAGGATTTGCTCACCTCCCGACTGGCGCTGGAGAAATTAGTTGGCCAGCCCATAACCGGCTTTCGGCGGGCCCGGATGGGTTTCGTCGATCCAACCGACGTACAGCAGGCCGGTTATCAGTACAACTCGTCGCTGCATCCAACCTGGCTGCCCGGTCGTTATAACCACTGGGGCGAATCCCGACACCCATTTCGGGAGTTGGGCGTGTGGCAGGTGCCGGCTTCGGTAACCCCCACACTGCGGTTGCCGCTGTTCTGGCTGAGTCTGAAAAATTTTCCCTTCGGCTACTATAAACAGCTATGCCGGCAAACCCTCCGGTCCGACGGGTTTCTGAACCTGTATGTACACCCCTGGGAGTTTACGGACCTGTCGGCCTACGACCGCATTCCTGCCTACGTCCGTCGTCACTCCAGCCACCAACTCCTCGACCGGGTTGAAGACCTGCTGCGCTACCTGAAACCACAGGGAGAATTCAGCACAATGGGCGAGTTTGTTCAACGGCTGGCTATCGACTAATCTTATCGCGTATTTTGGGTGCTGCGTCACCTGTCTTCACCGTATGGTATCATTTTTTAGAAAACCCCTGTTCAGCGACTACCGGTTTATTTTTGGTCTTTATGCGCTCCTGGCGCTGGTTGCCAGTATTAAAACCGTTTTCATATTCGGCTCCAACAACTATAGCATCTTTTATTATTCGCTGAAGCATCTGGTGGAAGGCGTCAGCTTGTATAACGAATACCCAGCTCAATACGAAGATCACTTTCATTACGCGCCTACGTTTGCGGCTTTGTTTTCGCCCGTCTTTTCGTTGCCTTATTCGGTGGGCTTGTTTCTATGGCACTTCCTGTTTGCGGGCGTGTGGGTATATGCGCTCTACCGAATGCCGCTGACGCATCAGCAAAAAGTGTTTGCCTACTGGTTTGCGTTGCAGGAAATGCTAACGGCCCTCACCAACAGCCAGACCAACCCGCTCATTGGCTGCATACCGCTGTTTGTGTTTCTGAGCTTTGAGAATCGACAGCCACTGTGGGCTGCGTTTTTTATCATTCTGGGTTTCAATATCAAGATTTATAGTATCGTTGCGGCTGCGCTGTTTCTGCTGTATCCACAAAAACTCCGTTTTCTATTTTACCTCATCGTTTGGGCCGTCATCCTGAGTTTGCTGCCACTTCTGTTCACCACGCCCGACAAATTGCTTTGGCAGTATGAGATGTGGTTCCGGCAGTTGCTCATTAAATCGAACCACGACAAGTGGGCCAATACATCCATCCACAAACTAGTTCACCTGTTTATCTCGCCCGACATTTCTACTGCCGCCATTGTTGGTTCTGGCATTCTGTTGTTCTGTACTGTCTATGCTAATATCCGGCGGTTTGGTGAGCGTTCTTTCCGTTTGCTGATGGTGGCGTCGGTGCTGATTTTTCAGGTAATTTTCAATCCGGTATCCGAGTCGGCTACCTACATCACGGCCGTTACCGGCGTATTGTGTTGGTGGTTCGTCTGCCCGCAAACCACCCTCGACCGCGTATTGATGATAAGCTGTTTCATCCTGACCGTACTGTCACCGAGCGACCTGTTTCCGGCTTATCTGCGTAATGAGTTCACCCGGCCCTACGCGCTCAAAGCGCTGCCCTGCGTTTTGATCTGGTTCCGCGTGTTGTTTTTGATGCATGCAACCCCAACCGTTGTGCAACCTCAGCCTCAGGCCATAGCCAATTGACTAATTTTGTTGGCGTTACCTGCGGGCTATTTTGCCCAGATGGGTGCTGACGTAGTGGAGTCGGCCAACTCATCGAGGTAATAATCCCGGCGGGGGCGTTTATCGCACTCATCGTTCCCAACTGGATACGTACATGGACCAAAGATGTCCCAGTCGTTAGTGTTCATCAGGCTCACATACGCATTGTTGGGAAAGCGGCTGTTCCGATGGCCGCGATTGAGCAGACAGTGACCCAATTCGTGAAAGACCAGACACTCGCGTTCGTATCCGTTGGCATCACGCCAGCAAACCCCGTTGGTGTTGATGATGATGCGGGGCGTTTTTCCAGACTCCAGCAAACACTGCCCGCAAACGTCGCTGCCCTGCGTTGCTCCAAACGTAATGATCAGGTTGTTAGTCGTTGGTGTTTGACCGCGTTTTTTAAATTCGTCGCGGAAATGCTGCACGTAGGGCTCAATCTCGACTGGCACGCTGTACTGTGCCGGTTCGGGTTTGAGTTGTGGCCGCTGGCAACTCAGCAAGATAACCATCGTTAAGAGCAACAGAGGAGCAAGGCGCATGGGATCGACATAGATGGTTACGAAAGTAACAACCGTTGGCGTTTCCATCAAGTGGTTCCCTATCACTCATTACGCCACGCCAGCCACGCCACCATGGCCAGGCATACTGCGAACCAGGCAAACGGAATGCGTAAGTTTAGCAACGATAAGGCCCCGAACACCACCGTCGTTCCAAAACTGGCTACTCCCTGCAATGCCTGGTTAATGCCGAAGATCTCGCCCCGATCATCGTCGTTGGTACGCTGCGCCAGAAGCCCCTCGATGAGCCCCTGAATGAGCGATAGCGTTAGACAGTCGATGGTTACGAGTATGTATAACCACACCACCGATGTCTCCACCAGGCCATACCCAGCCAGCACCGGTGCACCCAGCCCGGCTAACCAGATAATGGCCCTTTGCTGGTCAATGCGGTCGGCGAAGTAGGTATAGAACACGTAATTAATGACAATGCTCAACGTACCGAAGTACATGAAAAAGTACGAGATAGCCCTGGCATCCATTTGAAGCGGGCCGAAACTGATGAACGTAACGAAATAAAAATAATAGCCCGTGCTCAGCGTCAGAGCCAGTTGCATCATAACCAACTGTTTCAGGCCACGAGACCTGTTGCTGCCAATCGGGCGGTCTTTAGCCAGCAGCCGTGACCACAGCGTCGCTACGTTTATCGACTGTGCCAGTTCTGTTTTGAGCGCGGCCCTATCGACGGTTATGGGTGGGTTGGGAAGCGTTTCCTGAAGTGTCCAGCTCAACAGCATGTTTACGCTTGACAACGTAACGGCCATAACCGCCACTACCCTGGCCTGATCACCCTGAACGACGTCAAAGGCCGTGAGCAACAGTCCCGATGCGGCCGGTCCAATCACAAAAGCAAGCGAGATAATGGCCCCTTCGATGCCGAGGTTTTTGAATAGTTGATCGTCGGGCGATATGTCTGTGATAGCGGACCGGACCGTGGCATACATACCGTTGGTAAGTCCGTCGCTCAGGCGGTTGGCAAAATAATAGCCGACACGAACGGGCAGCAGCAATAGACCAGCTAAAAACGTACCAATGGCAGAGATGATAAAAATGGGCCGGCGACCGTAACTGTCGGATAGTTTACCAAGCAGAGGAGCCGAAAATAGTTGCACGCCGAGGAATAGGCCCGTTCCGGCAGCCAGCCACAGTTGCGGTCGTTGCAACCCTTTGACAAACTCCGGTAAAATTGGTCCCACTGCCGAACCAACAATAACGTCGATGAAAATAATGGCGTAGATATGCGTCAGTCGGCGGTCCTGGGCAGGCCGGAAGGGGTTAATCATGGCCGCAAGATACAGGTCACGGTTGCTTGTTTGCAATTTGGCTTTAAGCCTTGTGGTGCGGTCATTCGCTGGCGCCCATTTCTATTGCCAGTGATTGTTGCGAACCTTCACGACAGGCTATTCAAAAATGCAACTGGTAATACTGGCACGTGAACGTTTGGCCGAATTCCTCAATTTGCTTCTGATAGGTCGGTTTAAAGCCGTGTCGCTCATAGAACCGCATCAGTGCAGGCCGGGTGGCGTCGGTCTCTAACTGAATTTCGTGGATGTTACGGGCTAGGCATTGACCCCGGCAAAAGTCCAGTATGTGGGCGAACAGATTCTGGCCACTGAACAAACGCCGGATTGCCAATTTATGGATAAAGCAAGCTGTATTGTCCGGTACGTCAGCGTAGTAGAGTGGGTCTTTCCATTGCAGAATAAACGCAGCGGCCGGCGTTCCCCTAACATACATTACGTAGCAGTTGTCCCGCGTGTAGGCGTCAATCAGGTTCCCGGGCGTCAGTGTATCCAACTGCCACATCTCCTGCTGGCTATCAACGAGCCACTGCCCCACTTCGCGCAGGATAGCTATGAATTCGTCGGGCTGGTCGTTCCGAAAGGTTACCGTCATAGTTGCAAGTTTACGGCACTTTGTGTTGGTTGCCGTATGGTTGATTATAATTCCAAAGAGTGGCTACGCACTATTTTCTCGTTGCACCGGGGCGATACAGCCCGCAAACTGGGTCCTACCATGTTCGGTATGCTGCTGTATTGCACGGCCGTAGCCTACTTCATTATCGAACACGTCCACCCCGGTCCGGACTCCGACCTCAAGAACATTGCTATCATGCACTCGCTGCTGGGATTTGTAATCTCCATGTTACTGGTGTTTCGAACCAACACGGCTTATGATCGCTGGTGGGAGGGCCGCAAAGCCTGGGGAAGTCTGACCAACAATTCGCGTAATCTGGCTATCAAACTGGTGCATATACTGAGCGAGTCTGAGCAGGACGACCGGCAGTTTTTCCGGGCCATGATTCCCAACTACGCCTACGCCCTGAAAAATCACCTGCACAGCGACTTCTGCCCTGACGAGTGGGAAGCCTGCCCCGGTTTGACCCGGCTAGTGCGCTGCCAGACCGGCACCAGCCCAACCAGATGGCCATGAGGCTCTTTGGCAAACTGGACGAACTCTACCAGCGGGGCGTTATCCGGCCCGAACACCTGCTGGTGTTAAATAC
>JAQBNX010000473.1 GCA_028288385.1 Spirosoma sp. | reverse complement strand
GGCTATAATTGCATTTAATTGCCTTTCGGTAATAACGCCAACTAGTCCTACGAAAGGATTCTCCCAGACGAAGTTTATTCGTGTTTACAGGGGTTGTTTTCCCTGAAAATTTGGTCGGTCAATGCGTTATTTTCTCAAACTATCCTACCGGGGTACTCGCTATCATGGCTGGCAACGGCAGCCCAACGGTCTGAGCGTGCAGGAGGTGCTGGAAACGGCGCTTACGACCGTACTGCGGGAGCCGGTGGCCCTGGTCGGCAGCGGGCGAACAGATGCCGGTGTTCATGCCGGTCAGCAGTTTGCTCACTTTGATACCGAGATGTCACTGCCCCCAGCCCTCATGCAGTCGCTCAACAGCCTGATTCCCGGCGATGTGGCCGTGCAGGCCTGTTTTCCCGTTTGTCCCGACGACCATGCCCGCTTTACCGCTATGTTCCGGTATTACCAATACCAGGTCATCCGCCAAAAAGATCCATTTCGTGAGGGGCTGGCTTACGTATTTACGCGGCCGGTAGACGTATCACGAATGAATCTAGCTGCTGAATGCCTGCTACGTTATCGTGATTTTGAAAGCTTCAGTAAAGTCAAAACGGATGTGACTACGTTCAATTGCCGGATAGACTTTGCTTACTGGGAAGAAAAATCCACCGGTGATCTAACCTTCCACATCCGGGCCGACCGCTTTTTGCGAGGGATGGTGCGCGCCATTGTCGGAACGCTGCTGGCAGTGGGGCAGGGGTGGTTGAACGTAGCGGAGTTTGAGCAGATCATTGAAGCCAAAGATCGGAAACGCGCCGGGCGGGCCGTTCCGCCTGCCGGATTGTCGTTGGTGGAGGTCGGCTATCCGGCTGAATTGTTTAGTAGACGATGAGAACCTCAGCCGAAGGTCGGTTGTTGAAACAGGCAGAATGAAAAGGAAGGTGTTTGCGTTATGGGCATTTTTGTGTACGTTTAGGTAAGGCCTGCAGATACAAAAACAATAGTAAACAGACTTCCTCAGAGAATAAATTATAACGATACGTCAGCTTTTGAAACTAGGAATGATCATACTGGCCGCTGGTGACTCCTCCAGAATGGGTGGTGAGCCCAAGCAGCTATTAGCCTACAAAGGTCAGTCGCTCATGCGCCGGGTGACCGAAACCGCACTGGCGCTCAAACGGGGCCCGGTTGTGGTGGTACTCGGAGCCAACCGTGAGCAAATTGTGCCGGAACTGGCCGGACTGCCCATTACGCTGGTCGATAATCCTAGCTGGCCAACTGGGCAGGCGTCGTCGCTAAAAACGGGCTTGGCCGCGCTGTACCTGACTCACAAGGACATCGATGCGGTGCTGGTGCTGCATACCGACCAGCCCATGGTGTCGGTGGGTTTGCTGATTCACATGCTGGAAGTAGGGCAGGACAACGGCACCGGTATTGTTGCCTGCCGCTACGATACGCAGGTGAGTGTGCCGGCCCTGTTCAGCCGCGACTACATTGCCGAACTGCTTCAACTGGAAGGCGACAAAGGGGTGAAGTGGGTAATTGTCAAACACCGGGACGACCTGACGGAAGTTCCCTTTGAGGCCGGTGCCATCGACCTGGATTCAAAGCGCGACGTCGACCTGTTTGCGCAGGCACAGGCATCGGTGTGAAAAAAGCTAATGGGGTCGTTCTTCCTGTGTTAACGATGCTACGTTGTACTAAGTAAGGAAAGACACGAAAATTGCAACCCACTCATGGAAAAACTGACGACTGCCCTGGCGCTGCAAACCCGCCTGTTGGCCGTGCTGACTACTGTGGAACAGGAATTCAGGACCCAGTCTGACGAGCAGCTTCGCTGGAAACCAGCTCCCGACCGCTGGAGTATTATGGAGTGCCTTCAGCACCTCAACTTAGCCGAGCGGTTTTACGTCCGCAACATCCAGCATAAAGTTGATGCCCTGGGGCTGGTGCAAACCAATCCCGTCGATCAGACCCTCGAATCGGACTGGATTGGTAAAGTGCTGATGTATGCCGTTGATCCGGCGGTGAAAATCAAAGTGCCCAGTCCAGGTATTATCCGGCCCCGCCGATCCACCGATTTAAATCCTAAAGAGGTGATGGATCAGTTTGTTGACCTCCAGAAAACCCTGCATACGCTACTTGATAAAGCGGTTTACCTCGACTGGAACCGGGAGAAGTCATCAACCCTGTTTGGGAACTGGCTGAAGATCAGACTGGGCGACTTGCTCCAGATGCTGGTGGCCCACACCGAACGGCACATGAAACAGGCCATGCGCGTGAAAGAAGCGATGAATGCTACGCTGCTTCAGTCGAATTAAGGGGACTTCGCCAATCAGTGTCCCGGGTGAAGTCCTCTTAATTCCAAAGTTGCTCCATTCAGCTACGCTTCCAACAATACCGGCTGGATGGACGCTGATTTTTTGGCTCCGCTCCGGTAGAAAGCGTAGAAGATAAGCGGGAAGACAAGCAGCGTGAGCAGCGTGGCCGTTATCAAACCACCAATAACAACAATGGCAAGCGGTTTGGACGTTTCTGAACCGATACCGGTCGAGATAGCCGCCGGAATCAGACCAATGGCCGCCATCATCGCCGTCATGACTACGGGTCGCACCCGCGAGAGGACACCTTCAAAGATGGCATCGGGCAGCGATAGCTTATTTTTCAGATTTTTCTTGAAGACAGAGATCAGTATCAAGCCGTTCTGAATGCAGATTCCGAACAGGGCGATGAAGCCAATGCCCGCTGAGATGCTGAAGTTGACGTGCGTTATGAGTAGGGCCGCAATGCCGCCGATTATGGCAAAGGGGACGTTGACCAGTACCAATCCGGCATCTTTGGCATTGCCAAAGAGAACGAACAGAATGACGAAGATCATGATCAAACTCACGGGAACCATCTGCCCCAGCCGTTTGGTAGCCCGCTGTTGATTCTCGAAGTCGCCCGCCCATTTGGCCGTATAGCCCGGAGGAAACGTAACGGCCATGGCTACTTTGTGTTGGGCTTCGGCAATGGCACTGCCCATATCGCGCCCCCGAACGGAGAACTTGACGGCCGTGAACCGACGGCTCCCTTCCCGAAAAATCAGCACAGGCCCGGTCTGGGTATACACCTTCGCAATTTCTTTGATGGGAATCTGGGTGCCGTTCTGCGTTGGCACCATCAGGTTCGCAATTTCAGCTTCGGTTTTGCGGAAGTTTTGTTCATAGCGAATCCGGAGGTCAAACTTGCGTTCACCCTCATAAATCTGGGTTGCCGCTTTGCCGCCAATGGCCATTTCGATGACGGCCTGGGCATCGGCTTTGTTAACCCCGTAGAGCGCCAGTTTGTACTCGTCCAGTTCGATACGCATTTCGGGCTGACCGATGTTTTTGATCACCCCCAGGTCTTCGATACCCTGCACGGTGGCAAGCTGTTTCTGAACCTGGCTGGCTTTGTCGGCCAGTGTAGCCAGGTCATTGCCGTATATCTTGACAGCGATGGAGCCTTTTACGCCCGACACCGCTTCCGCTACGTTGTCCATGATAGGTTGCGAGAATCCGAAGTCGATGCCGGGAAATACCTTCAGCTTGTCCTGCATCAGGGCAATCAGTTCCTGCTTGCTGATTAGCCGCCCGCCCCGGCGTACCATCCATTCCTCTTTCGGATAGATATCGACGAGGAATTCAACATTATAAAAGCCGGTGGGGTCGGTGCCATCGTTGGGCCGGCCCGTTTGCGATATAACGCCTTTCACTTCCGGAAACTGGTCGAATATCTTTCGCATCTGCGTAGTGAGCCGAACCGATTCGGGCAGTGAAATGCTCATGGGCATGGAGGCCCGTACGTAGATTGACCCTTCGTTTAGTTCGGGCAGGAACTCTGTGCCCAGCAGGCTGAATCCGGATAGCCCAGCCACCACCGCCACGCCCGTTACCAGCAGGCTCAGTCGTTTGTGCGCAAAGGTGAACGCGAAGGCCCGCGTGGCTATGCGGGTAATGAACGCAACAAAGGGGTTGTGTTTTTCCCGCACGTTCCGGTTGAGTAAAATGCTTGCCAGCACCGGCACAAGCGTCAGGGTGAAGATCAGCGCACCCAGCAGGGCAAATCCGAGCGTCCAGGCCAGTGGTGAAAACATCTTGCCCTCCACCTTCTGAAAAGCAAAAATGGGAATCAGACACGTAATGATGATTGCTTTGGAGAAGAAGATCGCCTTGCCCATCTCGGTGCCTGTTGCCCGGAGCAAGCCCAGCTTAGCGGCCTTGTTGAACCTGTCCATGCCTTCCTGATGCGCCTTGGCATCGAGCGTTACAAATATACCCTCCACCATAACTACCGCTCCGTCGACGATGATCCCGAAGTCAATGGCACCCATCGACAGCAGGTTGGCCGACATGCCTTTGAGCCGCAGGCAGATGAAGGCAAACAGTAATGCCAGTGGAATGATGATGGAGACCGTGAGCGTGGTGCGCCAGTCGGCCATGAACAGAAACACAATCACGGTCACGAAAACAATGCCTTCCAGCAGGTTGTGCGTTACGGTATGGGTGGCAAAATTGACCAGGGTCTCGCGATTATAGAACGTGTTGATTCTCACGTCCGAGGGCAAAATGCTGGTGTTTAATTCCTCTATTTTAGCTTTTACCAGCTCAATGACTTCCGTGGGGTTTTCACCTTTGCGCATCACCACCACGCCTTCGACCACGTCATTCTGTTTGTCGCGGCCGGCCTGTCCCAAACGGGGTAGGGCCGACTCGGCCACCTGCGCTACGTTCCGCACCATAATCGGTGTTCCGCTCACGTTCCTGACGACAATATTCTCGATGTCGCGCTGATTGCGGAGTAAACCAATGCCGCGAACGACGTAGGCTTCCGAGTTTTTTTCGATTACATCACCCCCTACGTTCACGTTGGAGTTCGCTACCGCCTGATATAACTGCAGGGGCGTAATGTTATAATCGGCCAGCCGGCGCGGGTCGACCGAAATTTCATATGTTT
>JAQBNX010000457.1 GCA_028288385.1 Spirosoma sp. | reverse complement strand
ACCTGATCTATCCAGCGGCTGGCTTCGACATTTTTTTGCCTAATCAGTTGCGTATTTATTTGAGCGATGGCTTCGTTAAACTTCTCACGGTCGGCGGGGCTGATTGTCAGCACAGCAGCCGGATTTTGGTTGTATAACGAGACTACACTCATAAAGTTTTGCCAGTTGGTGTTGTGCGCAAACCGATTGGCGTTACGTTCAAAGTAAGCAGCGAACTGCTTTTCAGAACCGTTTACCAGCATGGCACTAGCCGGCTTTTTGGCAGCCGGGCTATCATCATTAATGATGGTGGTAGCCGCGTCTGCCTGAGTAATCGCTAACCCTAATCCAAGAACCAACGATGCAAAGATAACACGCGTTTTCATTGTTTTATTATATTTTGTTTTCAGTTAATTAACGCTCAAATCTCCGCAGAAGTTTTAATAATTCAAACATACTATGGGTCCTATTCAGAATTTTATTCCGAATATTATCTCGTTTCACTGGATGTATTATTAGATATTAAACGATATAAGTCATTATTCGGAATAATATTTCCTGTTTCTTGCTACGTATATATTATTTATGCTTTCTAAAATTAATGCAATATTCTTTAAAAAGTTATATCATTGGTTGTAATTATTCATAGCTAATTGTATGCCCATAGTACAAAATGCTCTCGCGCAGTCGCCAACACGATCCAAATAATCAGGTAACTGAATCAGTTCGTCTTCCGGAAACTGCCCCAGAACAAAATCGACCTGCCGACCTTTCGAGAAGGCATTGCCAATTCCAACCCGCAGCCGGGCATACTCCTGGGTATTCAGCACCTCGTCTATATTTCGCAGACCGTTGTGTCCACCCGGTGACCCTTTGGGTTTTAAACGTAGCTTGCCAAAAGGAAGATCTTTATCGTCGGTAATAACCAGCAGGTTTTGAATAGGAATGTTTTCCTGCTTCATGTAGTATAGCACCGCCCGTCCACTGAGGTTCATGAACGTAGTAGGCTTCACCAGAAATAGTTGCTTTCCCTTGTGTTGCCACTGTGCTGTATAGGCTAGGCGGTTCATCGAAAAATCAAAGCCATATTGCGCAGCCAGGCGGTCTAGCACCATAAAACCGGCATTATGCCGCGTCAGGGCATACTCAGGCCCAATATTGCCGAGGCCGACAATCAGAAATTTTTGAGACATGGTTATAAAAGTTCCTACCAGCGAATGAGCGCTGATGCCCAGGTGAAACCACTGCCAAACGCGGCCAGACAAACTAGATCGCCGGGCTTAACGCGTCCCTGCTCAAAGGCTTCTGTCAGCGCAATCGGGATGGAGGCTGCTGTGGTGTTGCCGTACTGTTGAATGTTATTGAATATTTTCTCGTCAGGCAGGTTCATTTGTTGCTGCACGTAGTTTGAGATACGGATATTGGCCTGGTGGGGAACCAGCAAGGATAGATCGTCGGGCGTTAGCCCATTGGCGAGCAGGCTTTCGCTGATGACCTCAGCAAACCGTATTACAGCATGTTTGAAAACAGCACTGCCATTCATGGTGACGTTGTAATTACCTTCGGCAATCGTAGCTTCGGTAATCCACCGGCCATCGCGGCTGCTACCGGGGTCTTGTACATAAAGTTCTTCGGCAAAACGCCCATCGGCATGCAGGTGGGTCGACAGAATACGGTGGTTAACATCGTTGGTTGCCTGCAAAATGGCTGCGCCTGCTCCATCGCCAAAAATAACGGCTACGCCCCGGCCCTCATTCGATTTATTTAAAAGCGATGATTGAATCTCCGACCCAACGACCAGTACCGTTTTATACATTCCACTTTTAATGAACTGATCGGCAATAGAGAGTGCATAGACGAAACCCGAGCACTGTTGCCGGATGTCTATGACGGCAATCCCCTCCAGCCCCAGCTCGCGTTGCATCAGAAAGGCAGAGCCCGGAAAGTAATAATCAGGCGTTATGGTTGCGTAAACAATCAGGTCGACGGATGTGGCCGAAATGCCCGCCTGGTCAATGGCCATGCGCGACGCAGCCGTTGCCATGCCGGCATTGGTATCTTTACCATAGGTGAACCAGCGCCGTTGTTTAATACCCGTTCGCTCCTGGATCCAGGCATCGCTGGTATCCATGTACTGGGTCAGGTCATCGTTGGTAATGATTGTTTCGGGTACGTAAAAGCCTAACCCTGAAATTTTGGAGTATATTGGTGTCATTCGTGGTTGACGGCAAGAGCAGACGATAAAATAATTACCAAAGCTACGAAACCGCGCAGGTATAAGAAACCAATGACTGACAGCACTGATAGACCCCGTTGGCTATTCCTCAATCCTGTCGCCAAAAGTAGGGCTATAGCAACTTACAATTGAAATTCATGCGTGTTATCCTTGCTCCAGACAAGTTTCGTGGTTCGCTCACGGCCCGGCAGGTGACCGACGCTATGAAAGAAGGTGTTCGGCAAATTTGGCCTGATGCCCAACTCATCGCCCTGCCCCTCGCCGATGGGGGAGAAGGTACTGCCCGGGTTCTAACTGAAGCGACTAAGGGCACCTGGCATACGACCGTGGTTAGCGATCCGCTTGGTCGGCCTGTGGAGGCTGGCTTTGGTCTGTCGGGCGATGGTCAGACGGCGTTTATTGAGATGGCTGCAGCTTCGGGTCTGGCACTGCTTACTCACAACGAACGACGAACGGTTCAGACGAGCACTATCGGGACAGGCGAACTGATTCAACACGCCATTGAACTGGGCGTTGAACACGTAGTGCTAGCAATTGGTGGTAGTGCCACTACGGATGCGGGCATTGGGATGGCTAGTGCGCTTGGTTGGAAATTTTTGGATGGACAGGGAAAACTTCTCAGGGCTGTTGGGCAAAGCCTGCCCCGGCTTGCTCGTATCGTCGCGCCGACTGATTCAGATTTAAGCAGGATAACTTTTTCGGTTGCCTGCGACGTTGCTAACCCCCTCTATGGACCCGAGGGTGCTGCTTATGTATATGGCCCGCAGAAAGGAGCAACAACTCGAGAGTTGCACTGGGCTGACATGGGACTACGCCGGTTTGCCGAGGTTGTTCAGGACCAGTTCAACGTCAACGTAGCAAACGTAGCAGGTGCTGGTGCGGCTGGTGGACTTGGAGCCGGAGCCTTATTTTTTCTGAATGCAACGCTCAGACCTGGTGTAGACGTAGTGCTCGACGCGGTTGATTTTGAGCGGCACGTCCACCAAGCCGACCTTGTGCTGACAGGCGAAGGCAGACTTGATCGCCAGACCTTACAGGGTAAGGTTCTGAAAGGCGTTGCCGATAGGGCAGGGCTTGCCGAAGTTCCGGTCGTGGCTTTGTGCGGTACGCTTGACCTCGGTCCGGGAGACATTGACACCCTCGGTTTGACGGCCGCTTTTTCAGTGCTGAAGCGTCCACAGCTACTCGATGAAGCCGTTTTGACTGCTTATGCCGATGTTTGCGAGGCAACCTTTAACGTATGTCGGTTGTTAAGAAAAGTGGTCCGCTGATGAACGTATTGAAGGATTAAATCCTACTACAGCTATATCTATTTGTTTGACGTATGGTAACAAGCTGGGACACCGGGACAAGGCCATTTACAGAATGAATTATGCCTGAATTCGATTATAAGAAAGAACTTACCAAAGTGCCGCACGAGCCGGGTGTATACCGTTATTTCGACGCATCGGGTGAGGTTATTTACGTAGGTAAAGCAAAAGACCTAAAAAACCGCGTCAGCAGCTACTTCACGAATTCAAAAGGGCATGACCGCAAGACATTACGACTGGTGAGCCAAATTCGTAAGATTGAATTCACCATAGTCCACACAGAGTTCGATGCCCTTCTGCTTGAAAACCATCTTATCAAGCGGTATCTGCCAAAATTTAATATTCTGCTGCGCGACGACAAAACGTACCCTTTTGTGTGTGTTACTAACGAGCATTTTCCGCGGGTGATTACTACCCGGCGCATCGATCGTAAGCAAGGTACGTTCTATGGCCCTTTTGCGAATCTTAAGCCGATGTATACCGTGCTGGATATGTTTAGCCAACTCTTCACCGTTCGGACCTGCAACTATAACCTAGCACCCGAGAATATCCAGGCGGGCAAGTACAAAGTTTGTTTAGAGTATCACATCGGCAACTGCAAAGGTCCATGCGA
>JAQBNX010000424.1 GCA_028288385.1 Spirosoma sp. | reverse complement strand
TGCAGATCAGCGCGGGGGGTGTATCGGGTACGGTAGCCGACCCGAAAATTATTTTCAAGCAGGCCATTGAGCACCTGGCCTCGTCAATGATTTTGCTCCACAACCACCCATCGGGCAATCTCACTCCCTCGCAGGCGGACAAAGACCTGACCCGCAAACTCAAAGATGCCGGTAAACTGCTCGACATCCCCGTTCTTGATCACCTGATTTTCACCGACAAGGCTTATTATAGTTTTGCCGATGAGGGCATACTATAATTTCAACGCCCTCACCAGTTCTGCCCTGGTCAGTTCGCGAACCTCGCCCGGAATCATTCCTTTGGCAGTGATAGTCTCAATTGCCCAGCGCACCAGACGTAGCGTCGGAAAACCTACAGCGGCTGTCATCTTACGTACCTGCCGGTTTTTACCTTCGTGAAGCGTAACGGCCAGCCATGAGGTTGGAATACTGGCCCGATAGCGAATGGGTGGCATTCGGGCTGGCAAATCGGGTTCAGGCATCAGCAACCGGGCATTAGCAGGCAGCGAATGATAGGGTTTGCCATCTACCGAGATTGTTACGCCTTGTGACAGCTTCTGGCAGGCTTCGTTGGTCAATGAACCTTCCACCTGTACGTAATAGGTTCGTTTGTGGCGAAATTTGGGATTCAGCAAACGATGGTTCAGTTGTTTATCATTCGTAAGCAGCAACAGGCCCTCGCTATCGGCATCGAGCCGCCCCACGGGATACACATCGCTGGCGAAACCAAACTCTAGATCAGCCAGTGTGAGTTTATCGCCCTCTTTCGAGAATTGGGAAAGCATTCCGAACGGCTTGTAAATTACGTAGTACACATCTAACGGAGTGTAAGAGCCAAGAACATAGTGAATCAACTGATGATTGACTCATTTGCCCTATCACTTATTGACAGCCACACGGGGCAGTGGTCAGCATGGATGGCGTCGGGCAGCATCCGGCAGTCGACGATCCGGTCGCGAAGGGTCTCTGTCACGCAGGCATAATCAATGCGCCAGCCTTTGTTAGCGGTTCGCATACCCGGGTGGTAGCTCCACCAACTATAGGCCCGGTCAGATGGGTGTTTATGACGAAAGGCATCGGTCATGCCCGACGCAAACCAGCGGTCCATCCAGGCCCGTTCATCGGGCAGGAAACCCGTTGTGTACTTGTTGCGAACGGGATCATACAGGTCAATGGCGCTATGGGCGATGTTGTAGTCGCCCACGATAACCAGATTTGGGCGGGTCTGACGCAAGTCCTGCACGTACTGATAAAAATCGCGCAGAAACTCCATCTTGACGCCCTGTCGGACCTCGCCGGTTGTGCCCGAGGGAAAGTAGCAGTTGAGCAGTGTCAGATTACCGAAGTCAGTACGTAGTATGCGGCCTTCGCAGTCGTATCGGGCTAATCCACAGCCCAGCACTACGTTTGTAGGTGCAATGCGTGAGAACGTCGCCACGCCCGAGTATCCTTTCTTTTCGGCCGCGTGCCAGTGATAGGCATACCCTAACCGCTCAAACGGGGCCAGGTCTACTACGTCGGCCGTGGCTTTTATTTCCTGAAAACAAAGTATATCAAACGCGTGCTGAGCAAGCCAGTCGGCTAGCCCTTTACGAAGCGCCGACCGGATGCCATTTAAATTGTAAGAAATGAGCTGCATTTATAATGATGAAGATGAGTTATAGCGTGATGAGTGCCGTTTATTTAACTTGCATCGCTCGTCACGCTCTAACCCATCAGGGTCTAAAGCGGTCCCGGCACCAACTCACCTTCGTTCGGTATGGGCTTCTTTTTATCGGTAAACAGCAGCACGAAGACCACCAGCACCGCAGCAGCAATGCCGGCCGGCACAAGCCAGACCGACAGCCAGTCTTTGCTACCATCGGGGCGGGTGTACATGTCGAGCACAATACCCGACAGTTTGGACCCAATACCCATACCAAGTCCATAAGTGGCGAGTGAAATTAGCCCCTGCGCCGATGATTTTATCTTGTCACCTGCTTTGTTGTCGGTGTAGATCTGACCCGTCACAAAAAAGAAATCGTAGCACACGCCATGCAGGATAATAGCCAGGTAGAGCAACCACTCGCCGGAACCACCATCGCCCGTACCGAAGCAAACGAAACGTACTATCCAGGCCACAAGACCCACAATGAGCATTTTCTTAACGCCTAAACGGGTGTAGGCCAGCGGAATAAGCAGCATAAAAATCACTTCGGACGCCTGCCCCAGCGACATCTTATTTTCAACATTCTGCATCCCGCCATCGGTCAGGGAGGGGTTGGCCATCGCATAGTAGAACGAGAGCGGAATACAGATAAGCACCGACGACAGGAAGAAAATGGCAAACGAACGATCTTTAAAAAGTTTGAACGCATCCAGCCCCATAATCTGTGAGAACGACGTAGAGGCAGTGGCTTTCGGCGGGGTGTCGGGCAGAAAGAACGCGAACACGCCCAGCACCAGGGCAGAATACATCGACAATTGGAAAATCGTCACCTTATCGCCGAATCCGTAGAAACCAACGATGTTCGTTACAACGATCCAAGCTACTGTTCCCAGCACCCGAATCCCCGGAAACTCTTTTTCCGGGCTGCTCATCTGCTGCATCGCAATGGACGATGTGAGGGCAAGCGTGGGTGCGAAGGTGATGCAATAAGCCAGAATTAGTAGAAAGAAATTGTCGGGATTGGTGTTTTGCGTAATGAAATATAAAACGACGGCCCCCAGCAGGTTAAGGACACCCAGCACTTTTTGAGCGGCAAAGTAGCGGTCGGCAATCATGCCCACGAAAAACGGAGCCACAATCATGGCCAGCGAAAACGCAGCATACGCATTACCAACCTGATCGCCCGTTGCATTGAGTTGGGTCAGCAGGTATTTACTCATTTGACCGTACCAGGCTCCCCACACAAAAAACTGGAGAAACATCATGACGGAGAGTTTGACGCGGGTTGTTGTCAGCATTCGGGAGCAGGCAGTTAAAACGTTTCAGCGGATGAAGGTAAAGAACACCTGTCAGTCGTGCAAGCCAATGAAGCGCTTACCACAACCCTGTGTGTATGAGCGTCATTGATTTCTGAGAAATCAGCCCTCATTTGTATAACCTTACGTCCTGGGTTCGTTAACTTTGAAAGGATTTATGATTCTATTTTTTATGAAAAAACAACTCATTGCGCTCGTTGCTCTCGTAGCCATACCAGCGTTTTCGTTTGCGCAAACGGCCGACGAAGTCATTACCAAACACGTAGCTGCGCTGGGCGGAGCCGACAAGATAGCGGCCATTAAAACGATGCAATACGAACAGACCATGTCCATTCAGGGGATGGATTTAACGGCCAAGGCAGCTTACGTAGTGGGCAAATCGGTTCGGAGCGATATTTCCGTCATGGGCCAGCAAATTACCAACGTAATCGACGGCGACAAAGGCTGGATGATTAACCCCATGATGGGCGGCACCACCGCGCAGGATCTACCTGCCGATGCTATGAAGCAGGCAAAAGGCACCACCGAACCCAATATGTTTCAACTGGCGTACCTGAAAACCAATAAGTATCCCTACGAGTTGGTAGGCAAAGAGAAGCAAAACGGAAAGGACATATACAACCTCAAAGTAACACGCCCAGAGGGTGTATTCAACTATTTTCTCGATGCCGCTACGTATCAGTTGCTGGGCTACAAAGGCGCGGTGGATGTACAGGGCCAAAAAGGCGAGACAACAGCCAACTTTACCGATTATAAGGAAGTAGAAGGCATCATGGTGCCATTTACCAGCGACATTACGGCTCCTGGCATGCCCGGTACGATTACGGCTAAACTGACGAAGATTACGTTTAATCCGACAGTGGACCCTGCATTTTTTAACAAGCCTAAATAAGACCTTCGCGAGCTAACTAGTCAAAAGCGGCTTCCAATTCAGGAAGCCGCTTTTGCTTATTGGCCTTTTACCAACGTTTAACCTGCAGTGGGACATTCTACCTTGCAGGGTGGATTGCCCATTAAGCACATCATTAAATCCTGTACAACGCCACCTATATTCTGTAACACGGTTGCACCCCAACGGCACTACTTTTGTTGTTAAAGACGGGAGCACACATTGCCCTGTTTACCAGTCATGGAAGCAACAAAAATAATACCGGTGCAGAAGCCTCAGACGGCTAGCTCAAAAACCGGGAACAAACTGATAAAGAAGACATTTCCTGTGCTGGAAATGAGTTGTGCAGCCTGTGCCGTCAGCGTCGAATCCATGCTGAAAGCAACGCCCGGAGTGCGTGACTCGGGTGTCAACTACGCCAACCAATCGGCGTGGGTCGAGTTTGACCCGGCGGCCGTAACCCCAGAAACACTTCGCCAAACCGTACAGTCAATTGGCTATGACCTCGTTATTGAGGATGAGGCCGAAGCCCGGCAGCAGCAGGAAGCATCGCAGCAGCGTCGCTACGTAACGCTGAAACGTCAAACCATCGGGGCGTCGGTTCTGGCCGGTCTTGTTGTGTTGCTGGGTATGGTGGTAATGCCCTTTTTTAGGGTCGATCACCATGTGTTGAACTGGACGATGCTCTTCCTGACCGCGCCGGTGGTGTTTGGGTTCGGACGGCAGTTTTTCATAAACGCTTACAAGCAGGCCAGTCACGGACGGGCCAACATGGATACGCTGGTGGCTCTTTCTACGGGCATTGCATTTCTGTTCAGCACCTTCAACACAATTTATCCGGAGTTCTGGACGCGTCAGGGTTTAGAAGCTCATGTGTACTTTGAAGCAGCAGCCGTTGTTATCGCCTTTATTTTGCTGGGAAAATTCCTCGAAGAGCGGGCAAAATCGAACACGGGTTCTGCCATTAAAAAACTTATTGGCCTGCAACCTAAAACGGTGCGGGTACTTATTGACGGCCAAGAACAGGACGTACCAGCGGCACAGGTGTCGGTTGGCCAAACAATAGTTGTCAGGCCCGGAGAGCGCATTCCGGTTGATGGGCGCGTGCTGAGCGGACAATCATTTGTCGATGAGAGCATGATCTCGGGCGAACCCATAGCCGTCAGCAAACAAACTGGCGATCGCGTATTTGCCGGCACCGTTAACCAGAAAGGGTCATTCCATTTTTCGGCCGAGCAGGTTGGGAGCCAAACTGTACTGGCGCAGATTATCCGCCGGGTGCAGGAGGCTCAGGGAAGCAAAGCACCTATTCAGCAACTAGTTGACCGTATTGCCGGGGTATTTGTACCCGTAGTACTTGGTATAGCCGTACTGACTCTGGGAGCCTGGATCGTATTGGGAGGAGAAAACGCGTTTTCGCAGGGTCTACTGGCTGCTGTCACGGTGTTGGTGATTGCGTGTCCGTGTGCGCTCGGCTTAGCAACGCCTACGGCTATTATGGTTGGTGTTGGCAAGGGCGCGGAGAACAATATTCTTATTAAAGACGCGGAAAGCCTGGAACGCGGTCGGGAGGTAACGGCCATCGTGCTCGACAAAACTGGCACCATCACCGAAGGTAAACCCAACGTAACGGATTGGTTCTGGACCATTGAACCGGCGCAACAAGTAACGTATAAATCGGTGCTGTTGTCGATGGAAGCGCAGTCGGAACACCCACTGGCCGAAGCTGTTGTGCGTGCGTTGGCATCGGAAGCCGTCGAGCGAGTACCGCTGGGTGTATTTGAGAGTCTGACCGGGCAGGGCATCACCGCTACGTATAGCGGTAGTCGGTTCTGGGTTGGCAACCAAACTGTTGTTGACCAACGTAAACTGACCATTCCCAGCTCACTAAGCGATCAGGTTAGTCAGTGGCAATCGGACGCCAAGACGGTCATTTATTTCCTGAATGAAATCCAGGTACTGGCCGCGCTTGCCATTGCCGATCGAATTAAAGAAACATCGAGGCAGGCTATTGCCCAATTACAAGAGCAGCGTATCAAGGTGTATATGCTCACTGGTGATAATGCCTATACAGCTCAAGCCGTTAGCCGGAAGGTAGGGATTATGCATGTCCAGGCCGACGTACTGCCAGCCGGAAAAGCAGATTTCGTAAAAAAGCTGCAAGCCAGTGGAGAAGTGGTAGCAATGGTTGGTGATGGCATTAACGACGCCCAGGCACTGGCTCAGGCCGACCTGAGCATTGCAATGGGGCGTGGCTCCGACATTGCCATCGACGTAGCCCAGCTTACATTAATAACTTCCGACCTGATGGCTGTGCCCCGTGCGCTGCAACTTTCGCGCCGGACGGTGCAAACAATTCGGCAAAATCTGTTCTGGGCCTTTATTTACAACCTGATCGGAATTCCCATAGCAGCCGGCATATTATATCCTACGTTCGGCTTTCTGCTCAATCCTATGATTGCCGGAGCAGCCATGGCCCTTAGTTCGGTCTCCGTTGTCACCAACAGTTTGCGGTTGCGGTCGGTTAAATTATAACGTTCAGCGATGCAGCCAACTGAGTCGAGTATCAATTAACAAAAATTCAATACAACCATGAATACGCTTAAATTCAAAACCAATATTAAATGCGGCAACTGCGTCGCCGCGGTAACGCCCCACATCAATGCCTTATCGGGTATCGATAGTTGGATTGTGGACCTGAAAGACCCAAACCGAACGCTGACCGTTAAAACCGACGAAGCTGACGCTGAATCCGTGAAGAAAGCGGTAGAAACAGCTGGATATAAAGCGGAAGCGGTATAATAGCAGTCAATAAAAAGGCTTACCACGCGGTAAGCCTTTTTATTGACAAACAACTCATCAGTTAAGCCCCTTTCACGGCTGGTTTAGCGTGTTCTGGTTTGAGTACTACTACATCCCGAACGGTGCCACCTGCGTTGATTTTGTCGACCATTTGGTCGAGCAAAGGCGTAGCCCACTCAGGAATGTATTTGTCGGTGGTCTGGATAAAAACCTTCGGGAAATCATAGAGTGCACGACCCAGCCCGAACTGTACTGCGCATCGCTTCATGGCATCGCTGATGCCGCCCTTCACCGGCTCTACGTTGGTGCGGCTGGCTCCGTCGGTTTTTCTGACGATTTCACCACCGGGCAAAATGACCGTGATCGTACACAGAAAACCACCTTCGATTTCCTTGATTTCGTTCTGCCAGCCCGCCCAGCCAAACTGATCGTCGAACCGCTGCATTACACTACGGTTGGTAATGTAGGGCACGACAACAATCTTCTGGCCATCTTTAGTTTGGCTCTGCACCCGCCATTCAATTTCGTGGGCGGTCAGGCGCGCGGTTAACGCATTTAATTCCATTCGGGTAGTTATTAGTTAAATTGTTACCACCTCACCGTTGTGTATGTGGCTGGGATTATTAAGTAAGTCGTAGACGCAAAAAAGCAGTAAAAACTAGGGTTCCGACGTAATGTAGCCTGATGCAACCCTAACTGCTTTACTCCACCATTTTCAATAACTCATTCAGTTTCAGGAGTGCTTCGATGGGCGTGAGCCGGTTTACGTCGATGGTACGTAGTTTCTCTTTAATGGCTTCGGATTTGGGGTCGCCCGATTCTATGATACGTAGCGCCAGTTCCCGTTCCTGAGGTACCGCCTGCCGAATGCTTTCCTTGTTTGTCTCCCGCTCCCGCGACGACTCCAGCTGCTTCAGTATCTCACCCGCCCGGGTTACAATCTGAGCGGGCATGCCGGCCATCTGCGCTACATGAATCCCGAAGCTATGTTCCGAGCCTCCTTCTTTCAGCTTACGCAGGAAGATTACCTTGTTGCCGAGTTCCTTCACCGATATATTATAGTTCTTAATGCGGGGATTGTCGGCCGCGAGGTCATTCAGTTCATGGTAGTGCGTAGCGAACAGAGTTTTAGGGCGGCAGGCCGTTTTGTTGTGCAGGTATTCGGTGATAGACCACGCAATCGACACGCCATCGTAGGTGCTCGTGCCGCGCCCAATTTCGTCCATCAGTACGAGGCTTCGTTCGCTTAGGTTATTGAGAATACTGGCCGTTTCAGTCATCTCAACCATGAACGTACTTTCGCCCCTCGACAGATTATCGCTGGCTCCCACACGAGTGAAAATCTTATCGACCAACCCAATCTCCGCCGACGAGGCAGGCACAAAACTACCCGACTGCGCCATCAGCACAATCAGGGCCGTCTGGCGCAGCAACGCCGATTTACCCGCCATGTTCGGCCCGGTAATGATGATAATCTGCTGGGTTTCGTCGTCCAGATAGATGTCGTTCGGGATGTATGGTTCGCCCGGGGGCAACTGCTGCTCAATTACTGGGTGTCGGCCATCCTTAATGTTCAACACCCTGCTTTCGTTAATCTGCGGCCTCACATACTTGTTCTTGACCGCCACCCTGGCAAATGACGACAAGACATCCAACACGGACAGCACCCGGGCGTTCTGCTGAATAGCCCCTACGTACTCGCCAGCCGCAATCACCATCTCGTTGAACATGCGGGCTTCAATCTGGAAAATCTGCTCCTCCGCGTTGAGAATTTTATCCTCATACTCCTTTAATTCGGGCGTGATGTAGCGCTCGGCATTTACGAGCGTCTGTTTCCTGATCCAGTCGTCGGGTACGCGGTTTTTGTGGGCGTGCGTTACCTCGAGGTAGTAGCCAAACACCTTGTTATAGGCCACCTTAAGCGAACTGATGCCCGTTCGCTGCACTTCCCGCTCCTGCAACTGAATCAGGTAATCCTTACCCGAATAAGCAATGGACGTCAATTCATCCAGTTCGGTATTGATACCGGGTTTAATCATGCCTCCCTGGTTGGAGAGCGCCGGTGGATCTTCGCGCAGTTCAGCTTCGATCCGGTCGATGAGGAAGGAAACGGGATTTAACTGATCGGCGTATTTTTTCAGTGATCCGAGTTGCGGCCCCGACGATTCGGTCTGGCTCAGGGCGGTAATCAGGGATTCTTTGATAGGCAGAATATGCTGCAGGGACCGCTTCAATTGCAACAACTCGCGGGGGCTTATGCGCCGAACGGCCACCTTCGACACCAGCCGTTCGAGGTCTCCAATCTGCCGCAGGTGCCCGACCATAGCATCGGCCAGGTCCAGATTATCTGTCAGTAGACTGACCATGTTGAGTCGCTCATCGATCAGGGCTTTTTCTTTAAGCGGCAGGTTGAGCCACTTCCGCAGCAGCCGCGCCCCCATCGGCGTAACCGTCTGGTCGAGAATCTGAATCAGAGGAATGCCCCCCTCCTGCTGCGCAGCCGTTAATTCAAGGTTGCGAATCGTAAACCGGTCCAACCATACGTAGCGGTCTTCTTCGAGCCGTGTTACACGCGTTATGTGCTGAAGGTCTTTGTGTTCGGTTTCGTTCAGGTAATGCAGAATGACACCGGCAGCAACAATCCCATCGGGCAGACCTTCTATGCCGAAGCCCTTGAGCGAAGTCGTCTGAAAATGCTGCTTCAGAAAATTGTAGCCAAAGTCATAGGTAAAGGCCCAGTCTTCGAGGGTGTAGGTATGAAACTTATCGCCAAACAACACCCCGAACTCCTGTCGATTTCGCTTGCAATAAAGCACCTCCGATGGGTTAAAGCTTTGCAGGAGTTTATCGACATAGGCCCCGTTACCCTGCGAAGCCAGAAATTCACCCGTCGAAATATCCAGAAACGACACGCCAAACGTATCATCTGCTTTACCAAAGTGAATAGCCGCGAGGTAGTTGTTGCGCCGGGTGTCGAGCACATTATCATTGAACGAAACGCCGGGTGTAACCAGCTCCGTTACGCCCCGCCTAACGATACCTTTGGCCAGGGCGGGGTCTTCCAACTGGTCGCAGATGGCCACGCGTTCGCCCGCCCGAACGAGTTTGGGCAGGTGTGTATCGAGGGAGTGATGGGGAAAACCGGCCAGTTCTTCGTTCGACCCGCCGTTATTACGTTTGGTTAGCGTAATACCCAGAATTTTGCTGGCCCGAACGGCATCCTCTCCGAAGGTCTCGTAAAAATCACCAACGCGGAAGAGCAGCAACGCACCGGGGTATTTAGCCTTGATCTGGTTATACTGGCGATTGAGGGGCGTTTCGTTCTTCTGGGATTGAGGCTTCGCTGCGGTGGCTGTTTTCACTGATTAATGGCTGGTTGTGCTAAACAAAAATAGTGATTTTTTGGGTCAAAACCGCGTATTAACCCACCACGGTCAGTCTTCTGCTCTATGGATAGTAGTAAACACAAGGAGCCATTCCAGAAGCGCTGGAAGCCGCAAGCCGTAGTACGTAGTGTTCCAGCAAAAGCCCTAAAATTTGTATCTTTGCGGCTGATTAATCTTCTATGAACGCCAGTTTCGCCAACGACCTGTTCCGCCAGAGCATCCGCGATTATCACCATACCGACCATGTCGATACGCCTATTAACAACCCGTTTGCGGCCAACGACATTGCCTCGCTGCTCTACCATAAAAACTGGATCGACACCGTGCAGTGGCACCTCGAAGACATCATTCGCAGTCCCACCATTCGGCCAGACGAACTGGTTGCCATTAAACGACGTATCGATCAGTCAAATCAGGACCGGACCGATACAGTCGAGCAGATTGACAGTTGGTTTTTCGATCAGTTTCGTCATACAACACCAAAGCCCAGCGCCCGCCTGAACTCAGAAACCCCAGCCTGGCTGCTGGACCGCATGTCGATCCTTCAACTCAAGTTATATCACTTCCGCGAGCAGACCGAGCGGCCCGATGTTCCCGATGAACACCACCAGAAAGCCGCCCAGAAATTAGCCGTGCTGCTCGAACAAGAAGGGGATTTGGCCTGCTGCTTCGACGAACTGCTCGAAGATATCCAGAATGGCGACCGGTATATGAAGGTCTACCGCCAGATGAAAATGTACAACGACCCAACGTTGAATCCCGTCCTCTACGGGCAACCAGCCGAGCAACAATCTGGTCAGGATGGGTCAGTTCGGTTATGACGCATTTGCTCTTGCTTCGTTTTTCGGCCATGGGCGACGTAGCCCTGCTGGCACCGGTTGTCAAGGCAGTAGTAGACCGTTATCCCGACATCCGGATTACCGTAGTAACGCGTCCAAAATTTGCCGTTTTCTTTGCGCAGTTTCCCCAGGTCCGCGTTGTGGAAGCCGACGTCAATGAGCGACACAAAGGGCTGGCAGGCCTGTTTAGGCTGTTTCAGGAACTCAGGAAAATGAATCCGGTTGATCTGGTCGTCGATGCGAATGAAAACCTGCGCTCGGCCGTGCTGAAGCGCTTATTCCGAATGGCGGGCATTACCTCCGTAACCATCGACAAGGGCCGCACCGAGAAGAAAGCGCTCACGCGCAAAGACGATAAAATCAGGCGGCCGCTACCGCATAGTATTGACCGCTACGCCAATCTGTTCGGAGCCGCCGGTTTTACTGTTCAACCTCCAGCCTCATTTTCCTTTACACCCACACCCTCCGCTGAGTCCGAGTTAGCTGCGTTTCTGGAGCGTAAAGGACTTACTCCCGGAGTACATAGCGAACCATGGCTGGGTATTGCCCCGTTTGCCCAGCATCTCCAGAAAATATGGCCCTTTGACCGATTTAAGCCGTTGCTGGAGCAACTCTACGTCACCCAGCCGGTACGTATTTTTCTATTTGGGGGTGGCCCGCAGGAAATCGCTCAACTCGAAACCCTTCGGCAATGCTTTCCGCAGTCAATCATCGTAGCCGGTCAGCTCACTCTGGCGGCCGAACTGGCACTTATGCACCGGTTAGATGGAATGCTTTGTATGGATTCGGGTAATAAGCACCTGGCAGCCCTAAGTGGCGTGCGGGTGTTGTCGATCTGGGGAGCTACCCACCCCGACGCCGGTTTCGGACCGTGGGGACAGGAAAACGACGCCATCATTCAGGTGCCAGCCGATGTGCTGACCTGCCGGCCCTGTTCGGTGTTTGGCAACCTACCCTGCTGGCGGGGCGATCTGGCCTGTCTCAACGACATTTCTGTGGCGACGGTAGCAGAACGGGTACGGCAGTTGTTATGGACAAAAACCTGATGATTTGAGTCAGGTCCTGACCATCCACTACAGTCTGTATGAACTTATATAGAGCTATGTTTAAGCCAGATAAGGCAGGTAGGGTTCGAGCTTGTCCGTGTCGCGGAAGGCCGTCACCTGGTGGAGGTGATTATTAAAGGCGTCGTAGCGCAGTTCAACGTAAAAGCCGTTCAGATTATAGAGCAGAAAGATATTTTCGCCTTCATAGCGGTTAGCCAAAATGTCGCCCGTAAAATAAAGCGTGTCGAGTTGGCGGTTGGCGGGGAGGTTGGTAAAATCGGCGAGTTGCATAGGCTGACGGGGTTGACAGGCGAAGTAAATAAAATCCCGGCTGCCCGCCAAAACTACACACCGACTTTATATACGGCAACAAAAACACCGTTATCGTACAACTAAAATACTACGTTAACCGACGGCTTGCTAACAGGCTACGTGACAGGTTTATTCTATCTGCGTACTGTGGCTTGGTCTGGCCAAAACTTTTTAGCCAATTTTAACTTCCCTCCCTGTTCGAGCAGCCTGATAAATCGCTTCTACGATTTTAATGTCGCGTAGTCCCTCTTCGCCCGGAACAAGCACGGGTTTGTTTTTCAGAATGGCGTCGGCATCGTCGTCCATCTGTTTTGCCTGTTGCCAGGGCACCTCATACGGATGGTCGATTTTACCACTGGCTCCGTCCATAAACTCACCTTTAACGCCATTATAGGCCGAGTAGGGTGCCATCTCTAGGGTTCCTTTGCTTCCAGTTACGTGCAGAAAATTCATGTTCATACCATAGCTGCTCTGCACAGCCGCCCGCGCTCCACTAGGAAAGATGAGTTGAGCCATCGACGTCTCGTCGAGACCATTTTTGTATACATTGGGGCGGGCCGTAAACTGCTGGGCCGTGACCGCAATGGGTTCTTCGCCGGTAGCTAAGCGGGCACCCTGCAGCACATAGACTCCCATGTCATACATGACACCACCGCCCATTTCCTTTTTCTGTTTCCAGTGGTCAGTACGGCTATCGTAGTAGCCCGCCGAGCAGCTCACCAGTTGAATTTTACCAATTTTACCGTTACGTAATGCCCGAACGTATTCCTGTGTATTAGGCTCATGGTGAAGCCGGTAGCCTACCGCCAGGGATACCTTGTTTTTGCGGCAGGCATCAATCATATTCTGGCACTCCTTAGCCGTAACGGCCATTGGTTTCTCCACCCAAACGTGTTTACCCGCTTTGGCCGCCCGCACTACGTACTCCTCGTGCATGGACGGTGGCAGTACGACGTAGATCACATCGATGTCGGGGTTATTGGCTACCTGGTCGAAGGTCTGGTACGAATAAATGTTCTTGTCGGGAATGTTATACTGTTTTTTCCACTTCTCGGCTTTGGCAGGTGTACCCGTAACGATACCTGCGAGGTAACAGTTATTGGTTTGTTGCAGAGCGGGGGCCAGCAAATCGGTGCTGTAGTAGCCAAGACCAACGAGCGCCACACCAAGCTTGTCTTTAGCAGGCCGGGTAGCGGACCAAAGCGCATTAGGCAAAATCGCAGCAGCGCCAGTGAGAGCGGTTGTATGCAAAAAGGATCGGCGGGTTGGCATGGCTTTGTAGAATCGGATTTTAGAATAGGGTGTGTCTTTAAACAAACAGGACAAACTTTTCTGCCGAACCCGTCTGCTAAGACTTTTGTTTGGTATGGGCGTTGTCAACCAAGAACGCCCTACTTTTGCCCTATGTCGAAAAAAGTCCGGATTGGTCTGGTTCAAATGAGTTGCCAGGCCGATGTAGAGTCCAACATTCAGAAAGCCATTGCGGGCATCCGCGAAGCGGCTCAGAAAGGGGCGCAGATTGTTTGTTTGCAGGAACTCTTTACGTCGTTGTATTTCTGCGATGTTGAGGATCATCATAATTTTAACCTGGCCGAAGCCATTCCTGGTCCCACCACGGAGCGCCTGGGGCAACTGGCCGGCGAGTTAGGCGTCGTTATTATAGCGTCGCTGTTCGAGAAGCGGGCACAGGGGCTGTACCACAATACGACTGCCGTACTCGACGCCGATGGTACGTACCTCGGCAAGTACCGCAAGATGCACATTCCCGATGATCCGGGATATTACGAGAAGTTTTACTTTACTCCGGG
>JAQBNX010000404.1 GCA_028288385.1 Spirosoma sp. | reverse complement strand
CCCTGATTACGGGTTCCATCGCCGATACAGCGCGACTTCTGGGAAGCGATACCCAGGCCTATGAGCAGTTAATGACCCAGCCGGTGCGAGACTGGCCCGGTCTTGCACCCGACTTGCTGGGTCCACTCAACATCCCGAAACATCCGCTGGCGTATGCGCAGTTTGGGTTAAAAGCCTTGCCCTCCGCCCAGCTTCTGGCCGATTTAACCTTCAAAACAAATGCCGGAAGAGGCTTATGGGCAGGCATGGCAGCTCATTCCATGCAGCCTTTTACAAACCTGACTACTGCATCGGTAGCCTTGGTCTTGCTGGTGCTAGGCCACCGGGTGGGCTGGCCCTTACCAAGGGGCGGTTCGCAAAGCATTGCCAATGCACTGGCGGACTATTTTGTGTCGCTCGGCGGGCAGATTCAGACCAATATGACCGTGCGGTCACTGGGGCAGTTACCCTCCTCGCATGCCGTTATGCTGGACATTACGCCCCGGCAGGTTCTGG
Source organism: Spirosoma sp. (assembly GCA_028288385.1). Classification (GTDB taxonomy): domain Bacteria; phylum Bacteroidota; class Bacteroidia; order Cytophagales; family Spirosomataceae; genus Spirosoma. The sequence goes on along the minus strand of JAQBNX010000404.1, from coordinate 3,600 downwards.
CTATTGCTGGCGAACGGCTCTCACCCTTGTACCGCTGGCAGTTGAACCGATACCGCTACGGGATGGGTATTTTCAAGATGGATTGGGCTCTAGCAGGCCCCATCCCCTTCATAAACCCCGACTGTCACCGCACCGGTACGGTTCATATTGGCGGCTCGCTGGAGGAGATTGCGGCTGGTGAGCAGGCCATTGCCAACGGCCAGCACCCTGAGAGGCCATTTGTCTTGCTGGCCCAGCAAAGCCGTTTCGACGATACCCGTGCCCCCCAAGGTCAGCACACGGCCTGGGCATACTGCCATACGCCCAACGGCTCGCTGGTTGACCAGACGGACGTAGTGGAGCGACAGATTGAACGCTTTGCACCGGGCTTTCGGGAGCGGATTCTGGCGCGGCACGTCATGAACACGGCTGCCGTTGAAGCCTGGAATGAGAACTACGTTGGGGGCGACATCAACGGAGGTGTTCAGGACGTAACGCAGTTGTTTACCCGCCCCGCCCTTCGGTTCTCCCCCTACCGAACCTCAGCAAAAGGCATATATATCTGCTCGTCGGCTACCCCGCCCGGTGGGGGCGTTCATGGCATGGGCGGGTACCATGCGGCTCAACGAGCTTTGCAGGACGTCTTTAATCAATAGAAGGTTTCAGGTTCCCTTAAACACAATGGAATCGCTTGGCGAATTTGTTGGATAGACTGGGATTTGTACTTTTGGGAGAATAATATTCACCGCATTAAAGCATTACTCATTATTCGCTTAAAACCCCAAATGCCGACTCTATTAGCCTCACTAAATATTAAGCAACCCCTTTTCAATTTTCTATGACCACGCAACTTCTCGATTCTCCCACCCAACAGCGCGTTGACCAATGGCTCAGTGGCAGCTACGATGCTGATTCTAAAGCCGCCATCCAAAAACTCATTGATGAGGGTAATACGACGGAACTCACCGATGCCTTTTACCGCGACCTCGAATTCGGGACGGGTGGGTTGCGTGGTGTGCTGGGCGTAGGCTCCAACCGCATGAATCGCTACACCGTTGGGGCTGCAACGCAGGGACTCTCCAACTACATCAACGCGGCATTTCCCGGGCAGGACATAAGCGTTGCCATTGCGCACGACAGTCGCCGGATGAGTCCGGAGTTTGCGCGTATAGTGGCGGACATTTTCACGGCCAACGGCATCAAAGTGTACCTATTTAGCAGCCTGCGCCCCACGCCCGAACTCTCGTTTGCCATTCGGCAGCTTGGCTGTCAGAGCGGTATCGTGGTGACGGCCTCACACAACCCGCCCGAGTATAACGGCTACAAAGTGTACTGGAATGACGGTGGTCAGGTGGTGTCTCCACACGCCGACAACATCATTGCTGAGGTAAATAAAATTACGTCGGTCGATGCCATTAAGTTCGAGGGCGTGCCGGAGCGGATTCAACTGATTGATGAGGAGATCGATGCGCCCTACGTAGAGCGGCTTAAATCGAATGCGGTCAACCCCGACGTCATCAGGCGGCAGGCGGACCTGAACATCGTCTATACGCCCATCCATGGCACCGGCATCACCTTGGTACCGCGCACCCTCGAAGCGCTGGGTTTCACCAACGTCCATATCGTGGAGCAACAGGCCACGCCCGACGGAAATTTCCCAACCGTTAAATCGCCCAATCCGGAGGAGCGGGCCGCCATGCAGCTTGCGCTCGACCTGGCCAACGAGCTAAACGCAGACCTCGTGATGGCAACTGATCCCGACGCTGACCGGGTTGGAGCGGGTGCCCGCAACCACCACGGGGAGTTCGAACTGCTGAATGGCAATCAGATGGCCAGTCTCATCATTTATTACCTGCTCAATGCGTGGAAAGACGCCGGCAAACTGACGGGCAAAGAATTTGTGGCCAAGACAATCGTCACCACCGACCTCATCGACCGGATGTGTGAGCGCTATGGGGTTAAGTGTTACAATACCCTGACGGGCTTTAAATACATTGCCGAGGTGATTCGGGAACTCGAGGGAAAAGAGCAGTTCATTGCGGGGGGAGAAGAAAGTTATGGCTACCTCATTGGCGATTTCGTGCGCGACAAAGACGCGATAGCTTCCTGTGCCATGATTGCCGAACTGACCGCATCGGCCAAAGACCGGGGACTCAGCCTCTTCGATCTGCTGATGGCAATGTATCAGGAAAATGGATTCTACTATGAAAGCCTGGTGTCGTTAACTAAAAAAGGCAAAACGGGTGCCGAGGAAATTCAGCAAATGATGGCGGATTTCCGGGCCAATCCACCCAAAGAGATTGCCGGGTCGCCAGTGGTGCGGGTAGACGATTACAAAGCCCTGACTCGCCTGGATGCCAAGACCGGGCAGTCGACCGTCATGAAATCGGGCAGTATGGGCATCGAATCCTCTAACGTACTTCAGTTTTTCACCGCCGACGGCACGAAAGTGTCGGCCCGACCAAGCGGCACCGAACCAAAAATTAAGTTTTATGTGAGCGTGGTGGAGCCTCTTGAGAGCAAAGACGCGTTTGACGCTACGTATACTCAGTTGAAAGCCAAAGTGCAGCGCGTAATAGACGACCTGAAGCTATCGTAATGCTTAGTATTATTACTTAATTAATATGAGTGTAATCATGCAAAAACCGAACTCACTGAAGTGGCCTGGTTTTTGCATGATTACGCTCATATTAATTTAAGGAAGGATTAATTAGAAATGGATACTCAATAGCTTTTGGGTAGCAACACCTGTGCAATTCTTTCAATCAATTTCACAAAAATAACCATCATATGAAAAATTTACTACTAAGAACGTATCACGCTATGCCGCTTCTCTTGATGAGTTGGCTGTTATGCGCAGGGGCTATGGCCCAGGACCGCCGGGTGACAGGACGGGTGAGAGACGAAACCGGATCGGGTCTACCAGGTGTAAGCGTGGTCCTGAAGGGCAGTCAGCAGGGTACAACAACCGACGCAGATGGTCAGTACAACATTTCTGTCTCGGGGAGCAATCCAACACTCGTTTACTCATTCGTTGGGTATCTGTCGCAGGAAGTAGCTGTTGGCAACCGGTCAACGATCGATCTGTCACTTAAAACCGACAATAAAACACTGGACGAAATCGTCGTAATCGGTTATGGTACCGCCCGTAAATCTGACCTGACCGGTGCTGTTTCGGGTATCAAAGAAACCGAACTGCTGGAACGCCCAGCCCCTTCGCTCAACCAGCAGCTTTCGGGCCGTTTGCCAGGCGTTCAGGTAAACACCAACTCGGGTCGTCCCGGAGGTCGTACCACCGTCAGGATTCGGGGATTCAGCTCGATCAACTCCTCCAACAACCCGCTCTACGTTGTTGACGGCGTTATGCTACCGCAGGGTACCGGCGACCAGTTCAGTAACCCAATTGACTACATCAACCCGAACGATATCGTCAATGTTGAGGTGTTGAAAGATGCCTCCTCAACGGCTATCTACGGAGCCCGTGGCGCCAACGGCGTTATTTTGATTTCGACCCGGAAAGGTAAAGCTGGTGAAAGCCGGGTTACCTACGATGGCCAGTTCAGTGTGAACACCATCGGTCCCAACAAACCAAAAGTTTTAAACGCAAAAGAGTACCTGGCT
>JAQBNX010000058.1 GCA_028288385.1 Spirosoma sp. | reverse complement strand
ATTCTGCAATTTGGCACTGGTGTGCTGCTACGCGGTCTCCCCGATTACCTGGTGAATAAGGCCAACGCACAGGGACGGTTCAACGGCTCCATTGTTATCGTAAAATCGACTGACAGCCAGACCGATGAGTTCTCGGAGCAGGATAATCTTTACACGGTGGCCGTTCGGGGCGTTCAGCAGGGTAAGGACGTAGCTGAGACAGTCATTGTTTCGGCCGTGAGCCGGGTTCTGGCAGCTCAGACGCAGTGGGAGGAGGTGCTGCGCATTGCCCGCAACCCAAACCTACAAATCATTCTCTCCAACACCACCGAGGTTGGATTGAACTACGTAGAGGAAAGCATTTTTCAGCGGCCTCCGGTATCGTTTCCGGCAAAACTGACGTCATTTTTATACGAACGATTCCGCAGCGTCGGCGGCTCAAAAGCCAAGGGATTAGTGGTGGTGCCCACTGAATTAGTGACCGACAATGGACTAAAGCTCCGCGAAGCCGTAGAGAAATTAGCGGTGCATAATGAATTGGGTAAGCTGTTCACCAAATGGCTTAAATTTCACGTCCGATTCTGCAACTCGCTCGTTGACCGCATTGTAACGCGCCCGACCGAGGAAGCCAAACAAACGCTACAAGCACAGACTGGCTACGAAGATGAATTGCTGACCTTTACTGAGCCCTATCACCTTTGGGCCATAGAAGGCGATGACCGGGTCCGTAAAACGCTTTCCTTCGCCGATGCCTCAACCCCAGAAATTATCATCGATGAGGACATCAACTTTTACCGCGAACGTAAACTGCGGGTGCTCAACGGCACCCACACGCTCACTATGCCCCTGGGATACCTGCTTGGCTTGGAGACCGTTGCCGACGAAATGCAACACCCCGCTATGAGCCGGTTTGTTGAGTCGCTGATGCTCGATGAAATCGTACCGACCGTGCCGGACTATGGCACCCCAGGCATGGATAAAGCGGCCGTTGTCCAGTTCGCCCATGATGTACTCGACCGCTTTAGGAACCCCCACCTCGACCACCTGCTGCTTAATATTTCCCTTCAGGAAACGGCTAAGATGCAGGCTCGTAACGTAGCGACAATCCAACGGTACTATGCCCAGTTTAATGCCGTACCGAAACGCATGGCGCTGGGTTTTGCGGCTTACCTCTTGTTTATGAAAGCCATTCGGGAAGAGAAAGGTCAGTTCTTTGGTGAGGTTCCCGTTGGAAGTGGGATGCTTACCTATCCCATTCGGGACGAACGGGCGGCTTATTTCTATGGTGATTGGAAAACGGTTAAAATCAGTAAACCTGACACGATCAGCACGTTTGTGAAGAGTGTGCTGTCGGACCTGACGCTCTGGCAAGCCGATTTAAGCGCCTTGCCAGGGTTTGTGGATGCAGTGACAGAAAACCTTCGGGCGCTGGTGGCTAATGGAGCCGGCAAAACCCTAAAAGAATCGTTATAGCAGGACGTAACTGACGTAGCCGATTGCCCCGTATACGGCAAAAATTCCCGCACTCAATGATTGAGTGCGGGAATTTTTATTTATAGGTCGGGCTAATCCATAAACTTACCGTTGGCTAAATACCAATTGCTGTTCAATGAGCAGTTGGCGACTAATTGATAAACTATCAATAGATTGTCAGCAGTTTGTTCGTAACGTATTTCCAGAAAAATCAAACTGACTCATCAGCACTTCGCCACCACTTCATACTTGAACGTTTATGCGCTTTCAACACCTGGTAAGGACGAAATTATACAGATTCCTAAGTGGCTTTTTCTTTGTCTGGCTGGCTTATTCGCCTTCCATTGGGCAGGACAACCAGACAACAAAATCAAATGGAGCCATACTGGATGTAGGCATTCGGCTTCAGAAAAGCATTAATCTCTATGCTGAAAATGGCATCACCGCCCAGTACACCAACCAGAAATTATTTGCTAAACGCTTATATTTTGGGCTGAGCTACGTAACGTCCCGGTTAGGTACGGCCCTGAGCTCAAACGCCATTAAACAGGATAATGTCTTGTTCCACGCGGCCTACTACTTTCGACCAAACAGGTTAATTCGACCGCTGGTCAAAGCAAACGTGGGTTATTTTAAAGCCGATTATGACGATGCTATGTTCGACGTACTGCCCAGAACATCTCTGCTGGCTTCGCCCGAACTGGGCCTTTGTTTCTGTCCCAACATACCGCTCAAAATCAACGCATCTATTGGTTATAACCTCTTGACCGGCAACGGAGTGACCGGCCCAGGTACGCTGTATCCAGTTTTCGTGCAGACGAGTGTTACCTGGAATATCCTGAAATAAATTAAAACTGACATGAAAATAATCATTAGCCTGCTGGTTATGATCGTTGGAGTGGCCTGCTCCTCAGAGCCAACCATCACGAAAGATATGCTCGACGGGGGAACGTTGTTTGACCCGTCGATTTACAAGCCGGAGAGCTACCTCATCTCAAAAGCAATTCCGAACCCAACTCTTGAGCAAGCCCGAAAACCGGTTATCATTGCCTGCCATGGTTACACTGCCACCACTTTTGAGTGGGATGAGTTGCGAACTTGGGCGGCAGGCCGAACCGATTTTCTCTTATCGCAGGTGTTGCTAGGTGGTCACGGCCGCAGCTACGAAGAATTCAAAAAATCGAGCTGGCACGATTGGCAGTCTGCCATAATGGATGAATACGATCGGCTGGAGAAAGCGGGTTACCAAAACATCAGCCTGTTGGGTTCTTCGACCAGTGGTGCCCTGTTACTGGAGTTGGTGGCGTCGGGGTATTTTGCCAATCGTCTCATTCCCCGCAATGTGCTGCTCGTTGATCCCATCGTGATTCCTTCCGACAAAACACTGTCGCTGATTAAGGTATTTGGCCCCATGCTGGGTTACGTTGAGACCGATCAGTCGGCGGCAGAAGATAAAGTGTATTACCGGTTCCGACCCCAGGAAACCCTGCAGGAATTGCAAAGCCTGCTCACCATCGTGCGGAAAGACCTGGAGAAAGGCATCCAGCTTCCCCCAAACTGTAATCTAAAAGTATATAAGTCAAGCAAAGATTCTTCGGCCGATCCGGTGAGTGCCGTATTAATTTACAAGGGTGTTTCCGCGGCCAACGGTGTACCAATTGCGGTTGAATTTGTCGAATCAGATCTGCACGTTTACACCCGGCTAAACCTGCGTAGCAACGTAACAGCAAAGGATCGGATTAATCAGATTGCAACCTTCACTGACATCGCGGCAAGGACGCTTAGATGACCAGATCATGCTATGTGATGGCTGATGACCAAATAACGTAAACAGGTTATGTCACTAACACCCAAAAGTCCGATGAATGCTTCCCTGGAATCCTTACTGACCGACGTTGCTGCCGCCCGTGTACGCTATGTTGATTTCGTTCGGCAGTTGACGGAGGAACAGGCCCATTACAAACCAGCACCTGCTGTATGGAGTGCCGTCGAGATTACCGAACATCTTTTCTGGGCTGAGCACGGTGGTATATGGGGTATGTGGCGGGCGTTGCAGGCTTACCGTGCTGGTAAACCAGTCTGGACTGAGGAACACAGCAACCGGGGGCGCTCGATTGAGGAAATTATTAACCTTACCTGGCAACCTAAGGAACAGGTGCCAGCGACTGCAGCGCCACGCATGGGCGGCACCCTCGCGTTTTGGTGCGCATCGCTGTTAAGTTTACAGCAACTGCTGGAAGCCTTCTGTCAGGCGGTAGCCAACGAAGACCTGGAAGCCATTATTAACCCGCATCCTATTTCTGGGCCACTCGACATTCGGCAGCGGCTGGAGTTTCTGCGTTTTCACATCGACCGGCATCGGGGGCAGGCAGCAACACTGCTTTCTCAGAGTAACGCTATTCCTTAAAACCGCCATAAATCCTCCACCCGATCACTCATGAAAAATCTTTCCCACTGGGCCAGCCGCCACGTTTCACTTGCCATTTCCCTACTTGTTCTGGGCGAAGTTTTTAACGCCTTTAATGGCCTGATTCTGGGTGCGGCCTGGCTCGATACGTTCTCAGTGGCCGGATTACATACGGGACTGGTGGTAATGCTTTGCCTGGCAGTGGGTGTTCGGCTAATGGCACACAAGGGCACGGGCAGTTTCCAATTTGACCGCTGGTGTCTGTTTGGCGCGTTTATGAGTAATTTCCTGCTGTTTGGTTTATTGGGCGGGCTGATGGCTCCCCGCACTCAGTCACCCAATGTGTCAGTCGGCGCATGGGGTAGCCAACGCAAAGAGATTCAGACAGACAGCCTCAACCAGGCGGACGCAAAGCGTCCTGTTCGCTCGTCGCTTAATGCCAAAACTGTTTCTAGTAAAGACGTAACGCCATCCAGCAAACAGACGGGTAAGCGCATTGGCTACGTGCTGCTGTTTGTACTGAGTTTCTTTCTAACCTATTTTATGACCGGGCTGGCCTGTAATATAGCCTGCTCTGGTTATGGTTTTTTAGCGCTTATCGTGTTTCTGCTGGGGCTTGGCTTTCTGGCTGGCGGTATCTATTTCCTCGGACGGGCATTGGATAATCAAGTTAAAAAACGCAGCGACATGACGCCGGCCGAACGCCGACGAACGGGCCGTCTCTTCTGGTTGTCATGGCTGGTTATGATTGGAGTCACGGCACTATTTTTCTTGGTTTCGGCTGTATCCGGATAGCGTAGCAGAACCACGTGAGATGGTTACGCTTCATTCATTTTGTGCCGGAGTCACATTTCGATATATCATATCACTATACTTCGTATTGTTTGTGCTTATAGGCAAATTAATGGTCTGAACCCGACAGGGCCACAGCCAGTACTTTCTAAATCCAGTTCATATAACTAATCTTACGTAGTAGCCTGCTATTCGTCTGTTATGATTTTGTGGGAGTTCCAAACTGCAAAAGCTTCGATGTCCCGTCATATAGTACTATGGTGCCTGTTTATTTTGCTGTCTGTTGGAGCAAACGCCCAAAAACTTGTTCCTCCCCCGCTCCACCCAGATCCGGCCGGTGCCCTGGACACGTATCGTGCCAATCTGACTAAACTGCGGCAGTTGCACCCCAACCACCGCGACTTACCCGATCTGGCATTTTTTCTGTTCGGTATGGGCGACCGCCTGAAACTCATTTATCGCGATGGACGACTCATCAACGCCCTGACTGGCAACATTGAAGAGCAATGGAACGTAAAGAAGGTTTTCATTGTGCCGTCGGAGTATCTGGTAGCTCTTGAACTAACCGACAATGCATCTGGCCAGCCCCATACGGTACAGGTTCGCGAAGATGAGAACGGGGTCTGGGTATTACAGCCTGGAAAACGGCCTAAACTAATTCCGGGCACTCGGAGTCCGTTGGTTCTTCCCCGCTTTTTGACCAATGCTTACGGTCCCGTGCTGCGGGTGCTGCACCAGGAGGTGCTTATCAACGTCATTAACGGGCGACCCGTCCCTAATTTTTTGGTCTACGCCAAACCCTGGTATCGCGATGCCACACTCATGGCAATGGTTATGCGCGAAACAGGTAACCTCCGGCTAATACGCGACTGGATCATGGCCATTCGAGACCCTTTTGACCGTAACAATCAGGGCGTGGCTGAAGCCGACAATCCGGGACAGGTATTGTTTCTGGCATCTTTAGTATCAGACAAGACTCATCCGGCGGTGCAGATGGCGCTGGATTCCGTAAAACGATTTCGGCAGGCAAATTTCATTTCCGGCCGAACAGATTATGCAGATCATCCCGTATTTCAGACGAAGTGGCTTAAGTACGGCCTTAAATCCCTTGGTCTGCCCGATACATATGTCATTCCTAAACAATACGACAGTTACTCATCATTATTTTGGTGGGATTATACCGACGAACACGTAATGGGGAAAAAGTTTGGAGAGAAAGACCGTGACCATTATCCATATTTAACCTGGGCTGAAGACCATTTCTTTGCCCGGAGGGGTCTCCCGGAGTACCAGGGGATGGTTGGTAATCTGGACTATCCGCTTAGCTGGGAGCAAAACGCCAGCGACGCCCATTATCCCGGCCTGACGGTGTTAGATAAGGGTCTGGTGAAACAGAAACTGGCCTTTCCTCACACTTGGCATGCGGCCGAAATGTTTTTGTTATTAGTCGAACTGTAGTGACAGACGTACCAGCAAGTATGGGTAAGGCCTTTATTTGGCGGCAATGATCAGCCCCAGCCCAACTACGTAGCATAGAGCCATCCCGATCAAATAACGACTCGACATAAGGGGAGCGTCCCTGAACTCGCGCCAGATAAAGGTTCCCCACAATACGGCCACAATAACTGCTCCCTGCCTCAGCCCGAAGCTAATGGCACAACCAGCCGCACTTGAAGCCAGTAGACTCGATGCCATGCCCACACACCATACGACTCCACCCAGCACGCCAATGATGTGATTACGCCGGCTAACGTCGCTGTACCAGATTTCCTCATCGGCAGGCTTGCCGGCAAACCGACGTAAAACTGGTAAAAACAGGGGCGTACTAACTAAGACACCTGCGGCAAAAACGACCAGGGCCGTATAAGGAGTTAGCAAACCGGCTGATGGTTTGACAAAATCAGGGGCCATGGACCAGGCTACCAGGAAAAAAAAGAAACTCATCAGGATACCACCAATCAGTGAAGCCGCGATGCCGATCCTGTTTACTGACTTGCCGGTCTGGTCTTTATACTGATGAGCCAACGCACTGCACACAACGGCTAGAAAGACAGCAGTGACGCCCCCGGCCAGTAACTGAACATTGCCCGTTGGGGAAAGGACGTAGTTAACAATAACCGATAGTATCAAAGCAAAACCGATACCCGCAGGCATAGCGACGGACAAACCTGCCAGTTCGATTCCGACAACAATCAGAATGTTGGCACTATTAAACACTACCCCACCCATGAAGGCGTAGAACAGGTTTTGCCTATCGGCCTGCCCGATGTCTGCTAAAAAGGATCGTCCGTCGGATCCGATGCTGCCCAGCGTAAACGCCAACAGAACACTCAGCAACAAAATGCCATACGTATAATCCTGGTAGTAAATGGTGGTGGGGACAGACTGGGTGGCTAATTTCTGCGTATTAGCCCACGACCCCAAACAAAACATAGCCAGAAAGCAGATAACCACCGCCAGCGGATACTGTGTTATAACAAGCATGAAAGGTTTCCAGTTAAAGTTTAGGTTAATGCAAGTTACATAATAGTTATTACAGAACGATACGGCCAATACAGAAAAGCAAAACAACGGCTGCTGTCTCGGTTCCTGTTGCCTACCTTTGTAAACTCCCCTACGACTCCTGCCATTCAGGCCTGTTTCAGTTTATGAATTACTTTTACATGCTACTTGCCTTCTTAACCGGCATTGCCATATCGGTTCAGGCAGGTGTCAACGCTAATCTTCGGCAGTCGCTGGCCAACCCGGTACTGGCAGCGGCTATTTCTTTCGGCACCGGGTTTGTAGCGCTGCTGATTATGCTGCTTGCGTCGAGGGCCTCTACCCCCTCCCTGGAGGCTGTCAGGCAGGTAAACTGGTGGAAATGGACGGGGGGCATCATCGGTGCTGTCTACGTAACGACGGTCATCGTGAGCGTTCCTAAAATTGGCACGGCCAGTTTAGTAAGCCTCAGTGTTGCTGGACAATTGCTGGCCGCCGTTGTGCTGGATCATTATGGATTGCTGGGCTTTGCGCTTCACCCTGCCAACGGCTGGCGGCTGCTCGGTATGGCCCTCATTGTGGCGGGCGTTCTGCTGGTTGTAAGAAACTAAGCGTTCGGGTAGGCGTTATCCCCTAACAGCCGTCAGAACTCTATCAATTGCTGGATAACTACGCTCAACGGCTTCCCGTCTTTATGATAAACTACCGCTTTTATCCATCGCTGCTCAACACCTTCTCGCGCTACATGAATGGAGGGCATCTCGACGCACAGCAGTTGATTGACTCCATCAACCGCGTTCCCGCGCCTGCCACGGCGGCTCAGGAACGGGGCACTTCGTTTGAAGAGGCCATTGTTAAGGGCACTAACGAAGATCGGTTCGACCCGGATATTATCAAACGTGTTCGTAAGCTCCTTCCCCGCCCTATTGTCGACACGCAGGTTTTTTGCCAGTGGGAAATAGACGATGTCTTATTCTACGGCTACGTCGACCTGATCGGCACCTACAAAGCGGTCGATTTAAAAACGACCGGATCCTACCAGAAAGACCGCTACCTGTTCAATCACCAGAATCTGTACCTGCATGCGCTCAAACGGAAAGGCATCAAATTGATAGAGTATGTTATTACCGATTTCAGCGATGTGTATGTCGAAAGCTACACCCTAACGCACCCGATCGACAAGCAGTTGGAAGAGATTCGGCAGTTTAAGGCGTTTCTGGAAGAACACCGGTCCCTGATTACCGATCAGAAGATTTTTGTGGCGCCTGGTGAGGATGCCGATGCTAGCCGGAGGTCATAAACTATCTATTCCACCATGTTTCAACGTATCGTTCGGCTATACCGAAATGCCTACCAGGGTCTGTCGCCCTCCGTTTGGCTATTGGCGGGCGTAATGCTGATCAACCGTTGCGGTACCATGGTGTTGCCGTTTCTGACGCTTTATCTCACCCAGCATCTCGGCTACTCGGTTACCGACGCGGGCATCGTCATGGCGGTTTATGGCGTAGGAGCGTTTGTTGGTACGTTCCTGGGCGGGCGGCTTACCGATCGATTCGGGTTTTATTACGTTCAGTTGATCAGTCTGCTGTTCGGTGGGGTATTTCTGCTTTTACTGCAGTTTGTAACGGGTTTTTATGCACTCTGTGGCAGCGTGTTTGTTTTTACACTGCTTGGCGACTCGTTCCGGCCCGCTAACCAGGCCGCTATCGCCTTCTACTCCAAAGCCGATACCCGAACGCGGGCATTCTCGCTCAATCGGCTGGCTATCAACCTGGGCTGGGCCGTTGGGGGAGGCTTAGGGGGCTGGCTGGCCAGCATCAATTACAGCCTGCTTTTCTGGGCCGACGGGCTAACGTGTATTGCCGCTGGGCTTGTTCTGTGGCGTTCGCTGCCTGTGCCCCAGGTGCAGGCCACTTACAACCCCGACCCACTAATTTCTGGAGGAACTCAAATCTTGCCAGAACAAACGGCACCCTCTCCCTACCGCGACACCCTGTTCATCGCTTTTGTCGGGTGTTCGGCACTGTACTTAACGGTATTCATGCAGCTATTCAGCATCGTACCACTCTACTTTAAGCAGGTTTTGGGTATGAACGAAGACCGGATTGGCCTTCTCATGGCTCTGAATGGCATCCTCATTGTCGCCATTGAGATGGCCTTAGTTTACCGGCTAGAGCAGCAAAAACTGGCTAAAACCGGCCTGATTGCTGCCGGTGTTCTGCTTACGGCTGTTTCATACGTAGTGCTGGCCTCTACTACTGTACCCTTTACGGCGTTGTTATTTATTCTGATCATTACCATCAGTGAGATGCTCACCATTCCATTTATTCAATCGTTCACCGTGGATCGGTCCAACCCGGCCACACGAGGACAATATTTAGCACTCTATGCGATGGGCGGTGCCTTGGCCCAAACGGCTGCCCCCGCTTTTGGCTCGCAGATGGTAGCCCACTTTGGCTACACGGTGCACTGGCTGACGGTCATGGGCCTTAGTTTAATATCGGCGGGCGGTTTCTGGTGGCTAAACCGGAAAATAACCACCTCGACAAGAACTGACATAAATTCGCTGAGCCGCGCCTGATTTTCTTCCCGACCTTTGCCCAGCTTTAACGAGTGCGTCTAAACCATTTTTTTCACATTTCACTCTTTCGCTTTTGAAACTCTGGCAAAAAGCAGGCGGCAGCACCGAATCTACGGCCGCCAAACAGATTGAACGCTTCACCGTTGGGCACGACCGCGAAATGGACCAGCACCTTGCTCCCTTCGACGTGCTGGGCAGCCTCGCTCATGCCCACATGCTTCAAACCATCGGCCTGCTTACAGGCGATGAGCTAACAGCGTTGAGTAATGAGTTGAAAAAAATTCATGCGCAAATCGAAGCCGGACAGTTTGCGATCGAAGATGGCGTGGAAGATGTCCACTCACAGGTCGAGTTGATGCTGACACAGTCACTGGGCGACGTAGGCAAAAAGATTCACTCCGGGCGGTCACGTAACGATCAGGTGCTGGTCGACCTCAAGTTGTTTACCCGTGACCGAATCTGGCGTGTGGCCGAAGCGACCAGGCGTGTGTTCGACCGGCTGATTAGCCGCTCGGAGCAGCATAAAAATGACCTGTTACCTGGCTACACCCACTTACAGATTGCCATGCCATCGTCATTCGGGTTGTGGTTTGGGGCTTATGCCGAAGCCCTGGCCGACGATATGCTCATGCTTCAGACTGCTTACCGACTTGCCAACCGCAACCCACTAGGGTCTGGAGCGGGCTATGGGTCGTCGTTTCCGCTTAACCGTACACTTACCACCGAACTCCTGGGCTTTGAGGGAATGCACGTTAACGTAGTGTATGCGCAGATGAGCCGGGGTAAAACTGAACAAACAGCCCTCACAGCGCTGGCGGCCGTGGCCGCAACAATCGGGCGGATGGCCATGGATATCTGTCTTTACAACAGCCAGAACTTCGGGTTTCTGACCCTGCCCGATGCACTCACA
>JAQBNX010000395.1 GCA_028288385.1 Spirosoma sp. | reverse complement strand
CCGCTCGCGGTTATTATAATCGGGATACATGACGTAGGCGATCAGAAAATGCTGGATGAATTCGGCGGGATCAACCACAGCGGCACCCGTGGGGGTCTTAGCGGTCAGGTCCATAAACACACGAATTGTGCTCGTGTCAACGGCCAGAAACTTGCCTTTTATGGATGTAACGACCCATTCGCCGGCCGACTTTGTCGTTGGCACCGATCCCGTACTGACGGTTGGACCGTCGACGGTGCGAACAGGAGCCGCTGACGACGTAGTGGCTGGTCGGGCGTCGTTGGATTGACTGGATGCCGGGGCTTGGTCACCCGGCGTTGCGGCCGATCGCTGCCCCGGTGTGGGTGCGTTACGCTGCGCTTCGGTGCGGGCATCATACGATGCGTTGATGCGGGACTGCTGGGTTTTCTTATTCGACGAGCAGGCCGACGATAGGATGGTCAGGAACAGAAGAAGAGTAACGATACGCATAACGAACAAAAATCTTACGTGTTTTTGCAGTGAAGCAATCCCCTTGGATGGACTCTGCTTCAAACGCCTTTGGATTCGTATAATCAATAACGAAAAAAGAGCAGCGTTCGGGTTACGGGCCAGGCTCAATTTTTCTTTGGGTAGGTAATAACCTAAATTTACATCAGAAATTACTCATCCGATACGTCCCCAGCGTTCTCCGACTATGTACAAAACTACCGAAATAACGTCTGCCGAAATTGCATCGGACAACCCGGTTCACCAGCGTTTGCTGTTTCCGTATACCGAAGCAGCCCGGCTGGTTAAAGGCAACGTACTGGAAATTGGCTGTGGCTGGGGGCGGGGGCTTGAGTTGCTTACCAAGGCAGCCGATCACTACACTGGTATCGACAAAAACGAGGAACTCATTAATGCACTCAGTGCAGAATACCGTAACGCTACGTTTATTGCAGCCAACATACCTCCCCTAAGCAACCGGGATGGCGAACCACTGCCCGACAATACCTTTGATTACATCTTTACGTTTCAGTTCATTGAGCATATTCAGAACGACGATCTGTTTATCCGAGAAGCTCACCGGGTGCTGAAACCGGGCGGGCAGTTGCTGCTCACAACGGTCAACAAGTCGTTCTCGCTGACGCGCAATCCCTGGCACGTTCGGGAATACGACGCCAATGGGTTGAAGTCATTGATGGGCCAGTATTTTCCGATGGTCAATACGCGCGGCATTCATGGAAACGACAAAGTGATGACGTATTATGAGCAGAATAAAGAATCGGTAAAAAAGCTGACGCGTTTCGATGTCTTCAACCTGCAATACCGCCTACCCCGCCGTTTGCTCCAAGTGCCCTACGACCTAATGAACCGGCTGAATCGCAACCGGCTCCTGCAAGCCAATGGCATTGCCGCCGAAATCGACTACACCGACTACGTAGTCAGCAATGACCCGGCCGGAAGTCTGGACTTCTTCTACGTAGCGACGAAATAACTGGTTTTAGACAATTTTCGTGTGTTATTATAGACCAGCAGTCAATTATAAAACACGAAAGGAATCTAATGACACCACAGAAACAAACGAAGTACGGCCTGTTTGGAAAGCTTAAAGCGACAAGTGGAAAGGGCAATGAATTAGCCTCTATTTTACTGGAAGCTTCTCGTTTAATGGCTGATGCCCAAGGTTGTCATATCTACATAGTTAGCCAGGATACGCAGGATGACACCTTAATTTGGATAACGGAAGTATGGGACACCAGGGAGGATCATGACAATTCACTTAATATGCCCGGAGTAAAGGAGCTAATTAGTCGGGCTATTCCACTGATAGAGGGCAAACCTGAGTCTGGCATGACACTAACCGTTTTAGGTGGGAAAGGTCTTGATTAGCAAACGCTGTTACGGCCTACTACTGAGTCTTAATCTATTAGGCAAAATGCCCAAAAATCTAGTTGCACTGCTCACGATACTTGTTTTTTTCGCTGTCGTTATTGAAGCGTGTACCAAAGATGATGGCGGTAACAACATTGCTCCAGTAGTAAGCCAATCAGTCCAAACCGGTACAGCCAGCCCTGCGGTCAGTAACCCAATTACTAATGATACAGCGATTGTGGGACAGGCCTTGTTTTGGGACCCCATCCTCTCAGGCGGTAAAGATGTAGCCTGTGCGACTTGCCATCACCCCAATAACGCCTATACCGATGGCCTGGACCTGTCATTGGGCCCCAATGCCGTTGGTTACGGATACAACCGCCGGTTTCTGAAGCCTAACGACGTGACGGTTACGAAGCGAAACACACAGACTATCCTCAATGCAGCCTTTAATGGCATGGATGTGGGTGGGAAGTATGTGTCGTCGACTGCGCCCATGTTCTGGGATTCGCGTACTCAAAGTCTTGAAAAGCAGGCTGCCAGTCCGATGATGACTTTTGAGGAAATGCGCGGCCATGCTTTCAGCGAAGCCGTTACGTTGGACAGTCTGGTGGCCCGGTTAACAAACATTCCTGAGTACCGACAATTGTTTAAAACTGCTTTTGGCAGTCCTCAGGCCATTACGGCGGTCAATATAGGCAAGGCCATTGCCGCCTTCGAACGGACACTGGTGGCCATGAATGCGCCCTACGACCGCTACCAGAAAGGCAATAAAACGGTGTTCACTGACGGGCAACTAAAAGGAATGCAATTATTTAAGGACGAAGGCTGTCCTATTTGCCACTCGGGACCGATGTTTTCCGACTACCAGCTGCACGTGCTATCGGTGCCCGACAACTCCCAACTAACTAGCTCAGATGCGGGCGCGGGCGGTACCTATGCATTCCGGACCCCCTCGCTGCGAAACGTCGAGCTGACGGCCCCTTACATGCACAACGGGGTTTTTCAGACCCTAAAGCAGGTGATGAAGTTTTATGACGACATCGGCGAGCCTATTTCCCAAAATCCACACGTGCCAGTGCAGCAATTAGACCCAAAATTACAGCGAATTGCCCTGGGCGCTGTTGAGCAGGATCAGCTTATATCGTTCCTGAACGCCCTAACCGATCCTGATTTTGATAAGACCGTTCCGGTTCATGTTCCCAGTGGTCTCAAACCGGGTGGCAATATCCGGTAAGAACGTAGCGGATATCTAATGCTTAGTTCGCTCTGCATGCGATTACATGCTTACTCTTCCCATAAACCCTCAACTTGCCACTAATCCATTGTCGATCGAGTGCTGACGGGCATCAGCGCTGTGAGCGAAGTAACAGCAGAGTACACCGGCCGCTTCAATTCGATTCAGCGTAGCGCGGGTTTCGGGTTGGTTTTTACGGTACACCTGCCGGATGTAAACGCATTGTATCTGACCCGGAAAGTGTTCAACCACCGACGCATAAATGGTTGGGTCTTCCTGGGTGTCGTCGCCCAGCAGAATGAACTGCTGCTGTGGGAAAGCTTCTATGATTCGAACAATTCGGTTGAATTTGGTCGTGTGCTTATTTTGCCCTGTTTTGAGCAGGTCTTTGAATCGCTTCAACTGACTTAACAAATAAACGCCGTCGGGCAGGCCGTTTACGGTCGAGAAATCCAGAATATAGTCGTAGAGGTTCCACTCACTGCTCGATACGTAGAAGAACGCATTCGTCCGGTTGGGCCCGCTATTTGCTTCGGCCAGCAGTTGATAATGCGCAACGACGCCTTCAAACGGTTGACGGCTGTGGGCATTTTCTGTTAACAGGACCTGTAATCGTTTAAGGATCGTGGCCGAATGCGAAACCAGGAATGTATCGTCAATGTCTGAGATACAGGCAATTTGCGTTGGATGCGGCACCAAAACCTGGCTGCTGCCCTCGGCCAGCACCGTTTCGGTTGTATCTACGTCTGCCAGCAGTTCTGCTCTCACCGGATGCCAGCCGGGCGGCAAGGGTTCGGGGAGTGGTAAGGTAACCCGAAAATAACCATCCTCGGCGGCTTTCGTATAAACCGTCTGTTCCCCAAAGCTGACGCGCACATGAGCTTTCGCATAGGGACGTACCATGAATAACCGAATAACAGCCAGCAGATTTATCCAGGCATAGTCGCGGTTTTTGTTGCGTGGCAAAGCACTCCGGCGCAGCACGCTCCCATGAATAGTGAGCTCTTGAGCGTTACCGAAACCCCGGTACACCTTAACAGTAGGCTTATCGGTTAGCTTGAGTCCGGTTAAAAAATAGCTTTTTAGTAGTGCTCTTAGGCCCTGGTTTTGCCTGATAGTGAACGTGGGTTGGTCAGTTGTCATAACGTTTTTCGTACTTTCGCTCAACACTCGCCATTTACAACCCGTAATCTCCATTTAAGTTGACATTTTTATTTGTCATCAATCCCGTTTCAGGCGGCAAAGGCAAAACCGACTGGACGATTGGCATCAACAACTATTTTGCCGACTTGCCCCACGCAGTTGAGCTGCTTTACCTCGATGGCAAAACCGATACCGAAACGCTGCCCCGGGCCATTGCCGATCTGAAACCCGACCGGGTTGTAGCCGTTGGGGGCGATGGTACGCTTAAAATCGTGGCCGAACAGCTACTTGGCACCGGTGTACCTCTCGGTGTTCTGCCCGCCGGATCAGCCAACGGAATGGCCCGCGAGCTAGCCATTCCGGGCGATATCGAGGGAAGTCTGGACGTAGTGGTGAATGGAGAGCCCAAACCGGTCGACATCATTTCGATTAACGACGACGAAATGTGCCTGCACCTGAGCGACATTGGCCTCAACGCCCAGGTGGTGAAGCACTATGAGCAAAACAACTGGCGCGGCATGTTTGGGTATTTGCGCAGTGTGCTGAAGACCCTGCGCAGACGGCGGCAGTTACGGGTAGAGATCGATACCGGCCAGGAATGCATTCAGCGGGTGGCGCTGATGATTGTGCTGGCCAATGCCCGCATGTATGGCACTGGCGCGGTTATCAATCCCGACGGCGACCTGTCCGACGGTCGATTCGAAGTAGTTATTTTCCGTCGGCTCACGTTTTGGGGCCTGCTGAAGCTGTTCTGGCACTACAGGCCCTTCGACCCCCGGAATATTGAGATTTTTTCGGCTACATCCGTCAACATCGAAACGCAGCGCCGGGCCTACTTCCAGATTGATGGCGAATACCGGGGACGCGTTAACAAACTTACCGCCCGTATCAGGCCCGGGGTCATTACGATGCTTGTCCCAGCGCAGCACTCATAACCCGCTCTGGTTTGCTGTATAGATTAAACCGTTCGTCGCGCACAAAACCGGCCAGGGTCATGCCCGCTTCCTGCGCCATCTGCACGGCCAGGCTAGAGGGTGCCCCCACAGCGGCCAGCAGCGAAACGCCCGCCAGCCAACTTTTTTGCACTAGTTCAACACCAATACGCCCGCTCAGGAAGATGCCCGATTGATGCAGGGGCAACCAGCCCTGCCAGAAGGCCGCACCGATGAGTTTGTCGAGGGCGTTATGCCGACCGATGTCTTCACGTACCAGCCTGAGCGTACCATCGGCGTCGAACAAGGCAGCTGCGTGAATGCCACCCGTGTAGGCAAATGCCCGCTGCACGTTGCGAACGCGATTGGGCAGGGCGTGTAATACGGTGGGGTTAATCCGTAGTCCAGACGAAAGCGGGCCGGGCGAAAGCGCCATGACGGACTCAATGGTGGCTTTGCCGCACAGTCCACAACTCGACGAAGTAAACGTATTACGGGACAGCCGCGACCAGTCGACCGGTACGTTGGGGTGAAGTTCAACCCGGATTACGTTACCCTCTTTGTGAGCATCCTGCACGCAATGGCGGCACGAGAGGATATCGGCGGGCTGGTGAATTATGCCTTCTGTAAACAAAAAACCCATTGCCAGTTCCTCATCGGCACCGGGAGTCCGCATGGTAACTGACACCGGCCGCTGCTGACGATCATTGGCAGGACCAAAGCCGAGCCGGATTTCGAGTGGCTCTTCTACGGCCAGCAGGTCTGGCTCTTCGGTTGGCGTAGTGCCGTTTATTTTCCGGATGGTAACGGGCGCAACAAGCGACATGAGCAGAAGCAGCAGTCATTGGTTTCAGCCATAACGCTTTCGGCACCAAAATGATTGTAAGAAAAGACCCAAGCGCTTACTCAGAAACTAAACGAAGCCGACCCCTTGATGACAAACCGGTCTACGGGCAAACCATTATTAATATTATCCAGGTAGGTAAGCCGATGGATACCCTGAATGCGGAATATCTTAAAAATATTGTCGATACCGTAACCTAGCTCAACATACGGCACCCGGCCGTTCAGCGCACCAATGTGGATGGGTTTAACGCCATCGGGCAAAGGGATGGACGTACTAACCGCCTGATTTTCCGCTCTTTCGCTTCCCCAGAGGGCGTCGGCATTGGCCACCAGCCGCCAGTTTAGTTTGCGAATACCCGGAATACGGTTGAAGAGCAGCCCCTCAAATTTATGTTGCACGTGGATGGCCACAAACCGGTCGCTGACGAATTCATAGAAACGCATCCGGTTAAAGGTGTTGATCGTGAGCAGGGGCGTTGGGTTGCCGATGTGCGGAAACAGCAGGGGCGCGGGCAGCGTAGAGGGAGTATAACCGGCCGACAGCAGGTAGGTCATCTGGCCAAGGGGTCCCAGCCGGAGCATCTGCTGCGCCCGCAGCGTAAACCGGTTGTAGTCATAGTCGCCCCCCAGCGCTTTGGACCCGTGCGAATACCGAATGGTGAGCACGGGTGCCCGCTTGGTGCCGAGTGTAACGCGCTCATTGCCATCCATGATGTATTTCTCTTTCCGCGCCAGCCGGGCTTCTACAGACCAATAAGTATCCAGCACATCTGAGCGTAATGGCGACTGATCCTCCAGTTCAGGCTCTACCCGATAGTGGAACGGGAACAGGGGATGAAAGCTGCGGCTGCCCAGCATTGTTGTGATCAGGATGCCTTTAACCGGTTCAGTTCGCAGAAATACCTCCCGCTGTATGCTCTCATAGGCCCCGCGGTACCGCCCAAACCGGCTGAGCGCGTAGAACATCCGGTTGCCGCCTATCAGTTCGGGGGTCAGGCCAAGCCGTTCCAGATCGCTCGACAGCCGGACACCCATGATTGTCCAGCGTCGGCGAGACAGCAGGTAATCCATCTCCGCACCATATTTAAAGCGTCGGTCGAATGTTCCATAGGCGACGTAGCCGCGCAGAATCCACGACCGACTAAACACTTCGTTGGTTCGGAATCCCAGCCGCGTTCGCAGACCTTCAACGGAGTTAGCAGCAAACAGATACGGATAAGGACCCAAATCAAAGCCTCCCAGTTTGTAATAACCTGTTACAGCAATTTCGCCAATGGCTTCCGCCGTGCGCACGGCCGGAATCTGCCGCAGCGAATCGATCAACAGGCGGGCTTTGTGGTCGCTGCTGTTGAGTGAATCGGAGCCAGCAAGCTCGCGCTGAACTCTGTTCCAGTAGCGATCGTTGGCCGTAGCTACCGTATCGCTTTGCTCAAGGGGCTGATCGTAAAAAGCTAACGGGTGGGGTCGATTAACAATGATGTTGCTGTTGTGCAGGATTACCTGCGCCCGCATACCCAGCGAATGTTTACCCACGCCAACCAGATCAGCCATGAGCCGGAGGCTAACGGGCAACCAGCCCGTGGTTGCTGTTGAGCCGGAGGCCGAGTCAGTGGTGGGTTCGAGTTCCTGTTCAATCGTCAGCCCCCGGACGTAGTTCAGGTTGGCACCACTGCCGACGCGTGCTTCTATCTGACAAAGCGCAAACGACAAGGTATCAATCCAGACTTTGCCCACGAAAGTCAGGTCTTCGGGGCGTTTGGGATCAAAGTGAATTTCATAACAGGTTCGGTCGCCAATCTGCGTCGTATCGGCCAGAAAAAACTCGTACCAGTTTTTCCAGTTGTCGCCGATGGGTGAGGCAAAGTCTTTTCCCAGAATGGGAATGTAGTTATTATAAAAATTCTGATTTACTAAACCGGTACCGCCCAGCAACTGCGAACTTAGCCCGGCATCGTCTACTGCGACACCCTTAATGCGTGTCTTGCGAATTTCCTCGCGGATGCGGTGTGGATTGCTGCGCAGGTAATAGCGCGACACTGACTCCGAGGCCAGCATGGGCAACAGGCGATGCCCCTGGTCGTCGACAATCGAATCCTGCCGACTCATGGCTTCGTTGATGCGTTTGACCAGTGGGTTTTTGCGCATCCTGTCCGATACGTGGCTGAGAGCAATTTCAGTTTTAACGTAGCTGTCGCATTCATAAGCTGACAACCGGTTGCGGTCGTTGAGCAGGCGCGTTTTTCGAACTTGCCGCAACACGCGAAACGCCGGATTCTCGCCTGCCCGCACCGTCACCTCCTGCAACGAGTTTTTGGCCGGTACCAGTTTAAAATCAACCGCCTGGGATACACGTTCTTTGTCAATAGCCTGGCGTAGGGTAGCATAGCCAAGTGAACTGACGGCCAGCGAATCGGACAGGCTTTTGGTCGTCAGCACAAAACGACCCTTTTCATCGGTGAGGGTGCCTGCCCGGCGTCCCACCAGGGCTACACTGGCAAACGGCACCGGATCACCGGTGTGCGCATCCGTTACCAGTCCCGTTACCGTGAAGGTGGATTGCGCCCGGACCCTACTGACACTGGCAAGCCCCACCCAAAACAGGGCTAAAATGAGTAAAGGATGGATTAATGTTTTCATGAGTAGATATGCCCGGTAAAAATAAGTAAAACCGGTCCATATTTTTCATGAAATATCACAAAATGTATATATATCAGATTGAACGCGCAAAAAGCATTCGTCAACCGTTCAACTGATTTAGCCAACAAGCCAGATCCGGTCGGCTTCGGCTCCCTGCTCCGTCCACTCAACCAGCACACGCTGCGATTCGAGCGTGTTGACACGTTTACCCGTGTAGTCAGGCTTGATGGGCAGATCGCGGTTATAACGCCGGTCAATAAGCACCAGTAGTTCAACCTGGCGCGGCCGTCCAAAAGCGGTCATGGCATCGAGAGCAGCCCTGACCATGCGGCCCGTTGCCAGCACATCGTCGATCAGGATAACCCGCTTATCCTCAATGACGAAGGGTACGTGGGTCGTGTTGGGACGCAGGGGTGAACTACGACGGCGAAAATCGTCGCGGTAGAACGTAGCGTCTAAGTAGCCCAGTGGTACGTTGTGGCTCGAGGAACCGCTGGTCATAGCCCGGGTTAACTCACGGGAAATGCGCTCAGCGAAATATATACCCCGTGGCTGCATGCCCAGCAATACGGTATTGGCAAAATCCTGGTGTTTCTCGATCAGTTCCTGCGCCAGCCGACTCACCACAATTTCCAGCAACGGACTGGACAAAATTAGGCGTTGTTGATTCATGGGCTAAAAATAAGGATAAGTCCGTATGAGTTGAGTAATCATGAATAGGTAAGTATATCTGCCATTCACGACATCCCTACTTAATGAGTCATACAGCCCTTACCTATTGGCTCACCACTCCGTTTCACGCTTATCGTGCCAGAATTTGCCAGTCTCAGTTTGTGGGGCATCGGCCGCTAACCATACAATGGTTTCGGCCCCCTGCTCAACCGAACGGTTCGCCTGATTGGTACCCATGTCAGTACGTACCCAGCCGGGATCTACGCAGTTAACGGCTATACTTTGGCTTTTCAAGGCACCAGCTAGTTGCTTTGTTACGGCATTCAGGGCCGTTTTGGAAATGCTGTATGCCGGGGCATAGGTGTTCATGCGGCTCAACGATCCCGCCCCGCTCGATACGTTGATGATGCGCCCACCGTTAGGTGACTTGGCCAAATGAGGCAAAAAATCCTGCGTTACAAGAATTGGTCCGTTCACATTGGCCTTCATCGTTCGGTCGAGCATCTCGGCATTTAACTTTAGTATGTCTTCGCCATGATCCTCCAGGATAGCCGCATTGTTGATGAGTACATCAAGATGGTCGGCTTTTTGGGAGAATGTACCGCTCGCATTTTTAATACTGACGGGATCCGTTACGTCAATATGGATGAACGTAACTTCGTATCCTTCGCGGCACAGCTCCTCAGACGCGGCCCGGCCCTTAGCCATGTCGCGGGCACCTATAAATACGGCAAATCCCCGCTGGGCCAACTGACGGGCTATTTCATGACCAATGCCTTTATTGGCGCCCGTAATCAAGACGGTGCGCTTATGTTCTGTTTTCATACCAAGTGGGATAAACCATCGTGTTCTGTGCGTCTTACCAACCCAGCGGCTCGTTCAAATGTTTGCCATATGCTCAACCACCCTGACCGTTTACTCATGTCTGTTACCCAGTTTCATCAGTTATCGACTAACCTTATACCACCATTCATTGCGCGTTGCAGGCCCAATAGCTGTTACGCCCGCAAAATACCTGCAATTAGGTGAATACCGCTTCTGGAGTCATAGATAGGCACCCAGGTTGCGGCAGGAAACCTATATTAGA
>JAQBNX010000376.1 GCA_028288385.1 Spirosoma sp. | reverse complement strand
CGATTGTAGGTAGTTCATAGCGTCGGGCGAAATGTCTTTCGCAGGAGCGCCATATTCAGTGGCTATATCGTGAAGAAACTTGTCGGCTAAGAGAGGGATATCGCCCCGGCGTTCGGTCAGGGGGGGGACGTGAATCATGATTACACTCAGTCGGTGAAATAAGTCTTCCCGAAAATTGCCATTGATTATTTCCTGCCGCAGGTCTTTATAGGTAGCCGCAATAACCCGTACGTTGACTTTGATTTCCTTGTCGCCACCAACGCGCGTAATTTTGCTTTCCTGCAATGCCCGAAGCACTTTTGCTTGTGCTGACAGGCTCATATCGCCAATTTCGTCCAGAAACAATGTGCCACCGTCGGCTTGTTCAAACTTGCCAACTCGCCGGGCAGCCGCGCCCGTGAAGGCACCCTTCTCATGGCCAAACAGCTCGCTTTCGATGAGTTCGCTCGGGATGGCCGCACAGTTCACTTCAATGAGTGACTGGTTTGCCCGGCTGCCTTTTTCATGAATCTGTTTGGCGACCATCTCTTTACCTGAGCCATTGGCACCCGTTACGAGTACCCGTGCTTCGGTAGCGGCAACCCGGTTGATCGTATCTTTAACTTTCTTGATTGATGCGGACTCTCCGACAATCTCGTTCAGTTTATAGATGCGTTTTTTTAGTGTTTTGGTTTCCTGAACCAGTTTTGCCCGGTCAATAGCATTGCGGACGGTAATCAGCAACCGGTTCAAATCGGGGGGTTTGGTGATGAAATCGAAGGCACCGCGCTTGGTGGCTTCAACGGCGTTTTCGACATTACCGTAAGCTGAAATCATGATGATCTGCGTACTCTTTTCGGCTTCGCTGACCTTCATGAGCAATTCCAGCCCATTCAGTTTGGGCATTCTAATGTCGCATAAGGCTACATCGTAGCTGGTGCGCATAATCATGTCCAGTCCTTCTTCGCCGTCTTTCGCTTCGTCAACATCGTAGCCTTCATACTCTAAAATATCGCGTAGAGCCGCCCGAATAGGTTTTTCGTCGTCCACGATAATCAGTTTGGCCATACAACTGGAGTGAATTTAAATAATTGGTTTTGAGTAAGTAAAGGTAGTCGTAACGAATCCGGGGTATATCCGATGAGTTATTCTGTTAAAGAGCCGTTGATAACCAGTAAGTTACTACTAATTCGATAATCAAGTAACGATTCACTACTACTTAGTATAGCCCGAAAATAGGGGATTTTGTATCGGCATCCGTTATACTGCGTCTGAAATTTGTTAAAATATTTATTCTTATTTATAAAGTGTCACAACAACACACATCCAGCACATTTTTGGATGTACAGAAACAAGGAAGAATCTAAAGGGTAAAAGTAGTAAACATAACTACTGGTCGGCTATAGAATACTAGCTGGTCGTTTGATACAACAGTCTGTACTGGGAACAGGCAACAGATCTGTCGGCTGCCCGTGGAGCCGATCACCTATCCATTTGTAAGGCCCGGCTATTTCCAATAAATAAAAAGCCAATTCACGAGTTGGCTTAACACATAGCCGCTATTTCAGTATAAATTGACCCAGAATTCAACTTTTCCTGAAACAAATGGCTGTACGTAGATTGCTGATTTGCTTATTGATGATGGTGATGGTTCAGACAGTTTCGGCTCAATCACGCCGACGCGCCCAACTGACGGCCCCTCAAACGAATGGTCCCGTTCCGGTAGTCGCAGCTCCGCAAGCCCGCTTGCTGGAAAGCATGACAATGAACAGCTCATTGATGAACCGGGCTGTTAAGTTTTCTATTTATCTCCCCCCGGACTATTACGTGTCCAATCGACGTTACCCGGTCGTTTATCTTCTTCACGGGTATGGCGATAATGAAACAAGCTGGGTTCAGTTTGGTGAGGCTGACCGCATTGCCGACACGGATATTAAGTCGGGAGAGTTACCGCCCATGATCATTGTCATGCCAAACGGCGGGGCCACCTTCTTTGTGAACGACTATCAGAATAAAGTTCGATATGAGGATATGTTTGTGCAGGAACTGATTCCGCATATCGACTCGTCGTTTCGAACGCGAACACAGCGCGAGTTTCGGGCTATATCCGGTTTGTCGATGGGTGGCTTTGGGTCCTTGACACTGGCTATGCACCATCCTGATCTGTTTGGTTCGTGTGCGGCTCTCAGCGCAGGTATTCGTACTGACGAAGGGTTTATGAGCATACCCGACGAACGATATAATCTAGTTTTTGCCCCTGTTTTCAGCGGCCCTGCCAAAGGCGAAGAACGGCTGACGGTTGCCTGGAAACGGAATAGTCCCATTACGCTGGCTAAATCGGCTCCGGAAGGTGATCTGTCAAAAATTCGCTGGTACATTGATTGTGGCGACGATGACGCGCTAACTGTGGGTAACTCTATGCTACACATGGCCTTGCTTGATCGCAAGATTCCGCACGAGTATCGGGTGCGCGACGGGGCCCACACCTGGACATACTGGCGCACCGGACTGCCCGATGCGCTCAGGTTTATTGCCGACAGTTTTCACCGGTAGCGTCCGCTAAAAATCGTCGCAGCCCTTAACGTTTCTGGATAGGTACAACCGCTTCTGTTTCCTCCCACGCTAAAACCATATTGACTCCGTTGGTTGCTGGCCGGAAAGTGATGTAAAATTGTTCGGACAGCGGGCTATGCTTCTGAGCGACGACTGGCACGCGCAGAACGTCCTTTGTCTGGTCGTAATTCGTACCCCATTGGCCGGTTTCGCCGTTGAAAATGGCGATCCAGCCACTTTGCGAAGGAATGGTCCACAAAGAATACTGGCCTTTGTCCAAGGGTTGTCCGGCCACGATCACATTCTGATCGAAATCAATAACCGTGGCTTCGTTGGCACCTGTGCGCCAGACTTGTCCGTACGGTACCAGGCCACCAAAAATCTTACGTCCTTTCTTATAGGGCTGGCAGTAATCTACTTTTATTTGCAGGC
>JAQBNX010000360.1 GCA_028288385.1 Spirosoma sp. | reverse complement strand
TGCTATCTTAAAAAGGGAAACAAAAGGAGGTAAAGCCAGCCAGTCGTTACGTTGTCCAGTCCATTGTCCTAACCCACATTCCTGCATGAAATTGAACCACTTGTTTCTGACCACTGCTATTTGCCTTTTCAGCTTATGCTGTACTACATCTAAAACGAATTCAAAAGAATCGGATTCATTACCGGCAACGGCTTTGAAGCCCTACGGCCGTTTTGTCATGAACCTGCAGCAGAACCTGGAAATGGTTAGCTCGGCCATGCATTTTGGATTTAGTTTTGAGGGTAAGCAATGCCAGATCAGGGCCACAATTCCTAATGGCGATGGGCATAATTACCTGCAATATGAGCTGGACGGCGTTTATCAAAAAAGAATAAAAATAGCCGGCCACTCAGCCAAACCGATTGTGATTACAGCCCCAACGGGCGGCAAACATACGGTTTGGGTCTATAAAGCAACCGAAGCCCATACAGGCCCTATTGTTATCCAGAAAATCACCGGAAACCAGCTTAAGCCTCTGCAAAAGATCACAGCGCCACTCATCGAATTTATTGGCAACAGCATTACCTGCGGAGCAGCCGCCGACCCCTCCGAAGTGCCCTGCGGAAGCGGTCAGTACCATGATCAACACAATGCGTATATGGCCTATGGTCCACGCGTTGCCAGAGCTCTGGGTACAGATTTTGTTCTCAGTAGCGTAAGCGGGATAGGCGTTTATCGTAACTGGAACAGCAACGGGCCAACCATGCCAGACGTATATGAGCGACCGGATTTTCAGGTTAACAATTCGCAACGCTGGAATTTCAATACGTTCCTACCGCAGATCGTGAGCATCGCCTTAGGCACCAATGATTTTAGCGAGGGTGACGGTAAGCGGGAAAGGTTGCCTTTTGATAGTGCCAGTTATGTAAACACCTACCTGAAATTTATAAAGGTGGTTAAGTCGAAATACCCGAAGGCACAGGTTGCCTTGCTCAGCAGTCCCATGCTAAACGGGAAAAACCGCTCAACACTGCAAAATTGTTTAGCGGCCGTTAAAGCGGGAGCTGATGCAGCCAACCCATCCGATAAGCCAGTGGCTTTGTATTTCTTCCGGTCTATGCGTGCCCGTGGCTGTAGTGGGCACCCGAGTGTGGAAGATCATGCAATGCTGGCTCAGGAACTAGTACCATTTTTCAGTAAACTCTTGCACTAACCAACGTAGCAGGCATTATAAAATGGACAGTCAATAAGAAGCACTCCTCAATAGTCTCCCATTTCGAATAGGGAAAAAGAGCTTTCTTCATGATTAGCCTTTTGAATTACTTCCAGCAGCGATATGCCTTTTAGTGCGGAAATTGTTTGAAATGAAAAAATGCCGACAGTCGGTTATAAACTACCCTTACTCACCACTCGGCCGGACTTTTAGGGCTGGTTTCTGGTAGGTACTGGTTCGTCGGTCCCGAATAACACCTTTCCAGTTCAAGCCAAAACCAAAATCATACGTATTTCCGTCCGAATCTTTGTAGCACGTCATATCACGTAGCACATCTTCGGCCTGGGCTTCCACAGTTTTCATGTCGGCAGGCAGTTGCATGGGCAAGAGTCCCGACGGCTCGCTCGCACCGGTCAGCAGGTCCATCAGGGCCTGATCCTGCACACTGAAGTGAGCCAGAATGGCGTCGGCCTGTTTCTCGAATTCGCCCATAATAGCCGGCTGATTTAACTGAACGGCCACAATAACGGGTTTGCCCTTCATGCTGGTATACGTATCGAGGGCCATGGTTAAATCACTGCTGTTAATGGTTTTGGTTGACTTGCCGTTGTATGTGCGATTGGTAAACTTTTCCAGCGGGTCACCCCCGGCCAGGCTGGGGTCACGGGTCTGTTGAGCCGTATAATCCCGGTATTGCAGGCTGATGGGAACATAGCCGCTACCCCCTGCTTTGGCATCTTCGCTGCTGTATCCTCCTCCTGAATCTGGGTTGGCAATAAACACAAGGGCATAGTCCGCGTCAGCCGCATTGTCGGTTACGTTGAAATACTTTTTAACAATCGTCAGGTTAACGGGATAATCCAGCTTTTCGGGGATTGGTACGCCTAGAAAGTTACGCCCGGCCGGCGTATAACGCTTGGGTATGAACACGGTCTTTCCTTTGGCTAGTGGTAGCGTTTTGGCTTTGTTCTTGAGCATTACCACCGACTGCAACTGGGCCTGATAGCCTGCCTGCATAAAGTCGGCCTTACCAACCACGGCCTGTGAATTCTCTGGCTGGATATACGGATTCTCGAACAAACCCACCCGAAACATATTTCTTAAAAGCCGCACGGCCGATTGCTCCATCCGCGCCCGCATGGCCTTCTCTCCCTGTTCTTTGACACCCATCTAGTAAGCCGCCAGCACCGGACCGGCATCGTTATTGCCTCCGAACTGGTCCACGCCCGCCATTAGAATTTTATAATGACGTTCAGCCAGGGTCAGCTTTTCAACGCCCCATGATTTACCCGTCAAAAAAACATCAACGGCCGTTTCGTCGCCGGTAATGCCCCAGTCCGTGCAAACCACGCCGTCATAGCCGTATTTTGTCCGTAACAGATCCGAAATCAGGTATTTGTTATAACTATTGCCGACGTTTTCACCACTCTTTTTGTCTTGTCCAAAGGAAATTGTGTAATACGGCATTACCGCAGAGGCTGTTGCCGTTTTGCTGCCGAGCTTAAAAGCGCCTTCGGTGAAGGGCAGCATATGGGTTGCAAAATTGTTGCCTGGATAAACGGCGTATTTTCCGTAGCCATATTGAGCATCGCGTCCTGCCTCGCCCGACCCACCACCCGGCCAGTGCTTCACCATGGCATTGACGCTGTTGTACCCCCATCCATTTTTAATCTCCCCGGCTCCCGTTGAGGTCTGGAATCCTTCAATGTAGGCACGAGCCAAATCGGTGGTTAATTTGGGGTCTTCGCCAAAGGTGCCACTATAGCGATACCAACGCGGATCGGTTGCCAAATCAATCTGGGGTGAGAGGGCGGTAGCAATTCCCAGCGCCCGGTATTCGGTGGCGGCAATATGACCAAACTGGCGCACCAAATCCGGATTAAACGTAGCCGCCAGTCCTAGTGAGCCGGGCCACATGGATATCGTTCCACCTGCGCCGGCATTGAACTCTGCATTGGCGCGGGTTCCATGGCGAGGGTCTGAACTATTGTTGGCCGGGATGCCCAGTCCCAGTCTTTCGACCAGGGCCTGCGCGTTGTTATTCCAGCCAGCCGCCACCTGAGAGCTTTCAACG
>JAQBNX010000353.1 GCA_028288385.1 Spirosoma sp. | reverse complement strand
TGGAGCGTTCAAGCCGTTGGTTATTCCTGCCCATTCATACAGTTGCGGAAAATGACGAGTTCATACGAGATGACGGCCCATAGTATTCCATGTCCACATCGGGTCCGTGCTGGATTTTTTTGTTCAGTAGGTACAGGAACAGTCCAAACAATAGGACATAAATCAGGGTAAACATCACCAGCGAGGCCAGCACGTGCTCGGCTTTAACGGCTTGGGAGAGCGCATCCGACGTTCGGAGCAGTCCATAAACCACCCAAGGCTGCCGGCCCACCTCGGCGGTGTACCAACCAACCTGATTGGCAATTTGCGGCAATAGCACCGCTCCAACAAAAACCACCATCAGCCAACGTGTCTGAAACAATCGTTTTTTATAGAGCATCCAGAGCGCGAAGAGTGTTAGCGCAATGAGCATCATGCCAATAGCCACCATCAGGTGGTAGGTCTGAAAGACAAAATTAATGGCCGACGGACGGTTTTCTGGCCGAAAGCTGTTCAGCCCGGGTATCGGCTTTTTAAAATCCTGATGCACCATAAATGACAAACCACCGGGAATCTTCAGACCGGTCGTCTGCTGATTTTTCGTGTTGACCCAGCCCAGTAGGTACATATCAGCCTGAGCCATTTTTTCGAAGTGTCCTTCCATGGCGGCCAGTTTAGCTGGCTGATAGCGGGTAACCACCTCGGCCGACTGGTGGCCCGTGAAAAGCTGCCCCAGCGACGATACGGCCGCCACCCACAACGCTATTCGAAACGCAGCCTGCGCATGAACGACGTGCTTCTGTTTCAGGACATACCACGCGCTGACACTCAACACCAGAAATGACCCGGCCAGAAACGATCCGATCAAGACGTGCGAATACCGCTCAGCAGACGAGGGATTAAAGACCATTGCCCAGAAGTCGGTAACAATGGCCCGGGCCTTCATCCCCTGCCCTTCAATGCGATACCCGGCGGGAGTTTGCTGCCACGAGTTAGCAACCACAATCCACAGGGCCGAAAAGATGGAACCAAGCGCCACCAGCATCGTAGCCATGAAGTGAACGCGGGGGCTGACGCGATTCCAGCCAAACAGCAAAATTCCTAAAAACGCCGACTCCAGCGCAAAGGCAAAAATACCCTCGGCGGCCAGCGCAGACCCAAAAATGTCGCCCACGTAACGCGAGTACGTTGCCCAGTTGGTGCCAAACTCAAACTCCATGACAATGCCTGTGGCAACGCCTATTCCGAAGATGAGGGCAAAAATCTTGATCCAGAACTTGGTTAGTTCTTCGTAGACCTTGTTTTTTGTTTTTAGGTAGAGACCTTCCATTATTACTAAGCAAACTCCCAAGCCGATGCTCAGGGGTGGATAGATGTAATGAAAGGCAATGGTGAAGGCAAACTGAATCCGGGAGAGAAACGCGACATCATCCATAACTACAGAGGTAGCCGAAAGAGGAGATGCCGAAGCCGCACAGTGAGGAGGAAAAAGGTGCGCATTCGGTGAAGCGGCTACCGCCCGAAAGGTACAACGAGAAGCCACACTGCTGTCGTAAATGGGGTTGTTTTTTAAAGAGAAATTAACTGAGTACCCGGTGTTACTAACTAACAGAAGGTTTACCTTGCCTATACCGTTACTCTAACTCCTCCGTGCAATCCACCAGCCCACATTCGTTTTCGCAACAGGTTCGGCACTACGTCATCGCGTTTTACCAGACACAGCGTAATGCTTTTGTGGTCATTATTACGCTGCTGATTGCGTTTTATGTCCTTACAGTTCCAGACCAGGCCCAGGACATGATCGATGCCGTAATCGACACGGGCATTTTCAGTAGGTTGTTTCAGTTCATTCTGCTCAGCGCGTTTATTTGGAGCTGGATTGTGTATGGCAGTACCCGAATGATTCTGCACATCTCTCCCGTTGGTATTAGGCTCAATAAGGAGGCCGACCATCTGCTACGTTGGTTACCCAAAATGGGTGGTCTCACTCCCACGCTAATTCTGGTGGTTGCTTTTTGGGAACCGGCTCACTGGCATTCCTATCTGCTGCTACTTGAAAGCGGGCTGATGCTGGTCCTGTTTCTGTGGGTGGAAAAGCGCATATCGACTTTTGCTTTACCCAATGCCTGGCATTTCTCAAGCCGTTACACCAGCCTTAAACAGGATATTCGAGAATTGTGGACCCATCCACTCGGTCAGCTCACGCTTAAAAGCGGCTTCTTGCTGACGGGCGTTCTGCTGCTCGTGTTTAGTCTGCCCGTCGAGTGGGGAATTGCCCGGGGACTACGCCCAACGGCCGTTCTTATTTTTGGTATTTCGATGTTCACATTCTGGGGAAGCCTTCTGGTCTACTTAAATGACTATCGTTACCGACCGCTCGTGTTCCTGGTGGGCATATACCTGATCGTTATCAGCGCCTGGAACGATAACACGGCGGTTCGCCAGGCTACCGGTCGAGGTGTGCCAGCCATTGATCAGCGTCCTACCGTCGATGCGCATTTTACCCGGTGGATCACCAATCGACGACAGCAGGATGGCGACACCATTCCACTGGTTCTGGTAGCTGCTGAAGGTGGCGGCATCCGAGCCCTGAACTGGACGGCCGAGACGCTTATCCGGCTCGACTCTATTATACCAGGGTTTAGCCGGCACGTCTACGCGCTCAGTGGCGTTTCGGGTGGGGGCGTAGGCACGGTGCTCTATACAGCATTCCTGCGGGACGTACCGCAACAACGGCGCATCGCTCAGTTTGACCAGTTCAGGCACGTAATTCGGGATGATTATCTGTCAGCGGTGTCGGCAGCCCTCTTGTTTCCGGAGTCGATTCAGCGTATTATTCCTCTGGCTATTCCCGGACTGGAACGGGCCAAGTGGCTCGAAGATTCGTGGGCCGATTCGTACCACGACAACCTCGGTCTAAGCACCCTGGACCAATCGCTGACGCAGCTGTATCAAACGCCTGCTGGCTATAACTACGACCTGCCATCATTGCTGTTAAACGGCACACTGGCCGAATCGGGCCAGAAAATCATAACGTCTAACCTCCGGCTAGACCCGCGTTATTTCAAAGACGTAGTGTCAACACTCGATGTACTCGGAACCGACGTACCGCTCAAAACGGCCGCGTCGTTGTGCAGCCGCTTTCCGGTAGTGACCAACGGCGGACTGGTGCAAAAAAATAATATCGAGCAGACCAACAACAAACGACGCTATGGAGGGCACGTTGTCGATGGTGGTTATTTCGACAACTCGGGCGTTGAATCCTGCATTCAACTGCTAAACAACCTTGTTCCAGCCATCCGACGGTTAGATGCAGCCGACCACGTAACGGTTATACCCTACATTCTATTTATTCAGAACAGCAACACCGTTGGAAAACTACCGCAAAAGCGGTCAATCATGCAGGTTATTAGGATCCCCCTGTTGGGCTTTTTTAATGCCTGGAATAATGGGTCAATTACCCGCGACAACATGTTCAACTCGTTCATGGACCGCTTCGACAACCCTAAAACCAATTACCTGACACTCAGATTAACCTATACTGACCGGTATCCGCTGGGCTGGTTTTTGTCCGATAGCGTAGCACGCAGCCTCAGCCGTCAAGCTCAGGACTCGATCAGTCTGCGAAACCCCGAACTGGCGCGACTAAAAAAGTCATTCGGTCGAATTGGGCTCAGCCAATGATGGCTAGTGCCTTTTTGCAGCTAAACCCACCCATCTGCCCGTATGAACTGACAGACCTGATGTTGATTAAGCCGGTTGCCGAATTCGTACGCTGTTAACAATAGCCCAGCCACCGCAAACACACAGGGCATCTTCGGCCAGTGCCACTACCGGATCAGGCAATCCTACCTCATGAGTTAACCATTGTCTAAGCCGGAAGAAAGCGAGTGTACCGGCTACGGTTCCTAAGACACTGGCTACTGCTCCAACTGGAATTTCAGCGCCTTCAACCTGGCTTAAAAAAGCCCCGCATGTGGCAGCCGATACAATACGGCCTCCAAACTGAAATGGAATAGTGCGGTTGGGGATACCAGGCAGCTTATCGGTGAGTAGTTCTGTAACGGCCAGCACCTCCAGCGCCCTGACCACGGCCGGCCGAGTCACGTAGTGAAGTGGTGTTTCGGGTTGTTCAGCAGGGGCAGAGCCCGTCAATTTGCGACCCAACAAGGCAGGGCTAACCAAGGCCCGCATCCCGACGACTACGCCAAGGCCAAAAGCTTTTAAATACGTTTGTATCATTAGT
>JAQBNX010000348.1 GCA_028288385.1 Spirosoma sp. | reverse complement strand
GGCAGATGAGGATTTGGAGAGTTTAGTCGGCTTGGGGGCCTTCCAGTTTTGCGGAACAACCCGCCAGATACGGCCCCGGTTAATGGGCAGAACCAGTTGCCGGGCCAGCGTTTGCTCTTTCAGGTATGGTGTTACGTAGGCTTTATGCTGAATCATGCCCCGGTACATATCGGCCACGTAGAGTGCGCCGTCAGGACCCGTTGTCTGGTGCACCGGCCGGAATCGCTCATCCGTTGAAGCTAGAAACTCGCGACCAGGATGGGGGTCCTTTGCCATCAGCATGGGTCCACTTTCGGCCACTACGTTACGTTTGATCAGGTTACCGGCTGGTTCGCAGACAAAAACGTTGCCCGAGTAGTCGGCAGGCAGAGCCGTTCCCCGGTAAACCAATGGAGAGCAGGCGGCCGTGAATTCCAGCAGGCGTCCTTCTTTATCCAGCGTACCGGGTATGTAGCCCCGGTTGACGGCCGGATTAGGTCGGATGGGGTAAATGCGCCGGTCAACCGTAAGCCCCACATCAATGCCCGTAGTGGGTGTATGGTGCTTATTGCGGGAAAGGTAATTAGGAGGCACTACGTCGGCATGAAGCTGCGACCAGTTATAGTTATAATACAGACGGCCTTTATCATCGTGGCTAATACCCCATTGACCCCGAAACTCGGTACTGTCGCGCTGCCATGTGTCGTTTACGAGTCGGTAACGTAAGCGTGATTTAGCGTTATAGTACCAGTTATCGACACTCCGCCAAAGACCGTTTCCAGAATGTTCGGGCAAAGCACCACCCGCATAATCTTTATCAATGAGTGTTTTTGAATCGGCTTTGAGGTCGCCGTTTTTATCTTTCGTCAGCCAAAGGGCACCATTTTCGGCCACCAGCGCCCCGCCCGGCACCAGCGCGAGCGCCCTGGGCATAATGAGGCTGTCCAGATAAACGGTGCTGGCGTCCATCAGTCCGTCGCCATTCCGGTCTTCCAGCACCGACACACGCCCAACTGGCTTTTCCTCGCCCTTGCCATCAATGGTTGGCATAAATCCCCGCATCTCGACGACCCACAGCCGGCCATCCTCATCAAACGTAATGACGACCGGGTCCTGAACCAGTGGCTCAGCGGCAACAAGCTGTACAGTCAATCCTGGCTCGACCTGAAATGTGGCTTGCTCCTGGGCGGGAGTTTTTGCAGGTGAGGGGCCATCGTCAAAAGTTCGGTCAAAATTTAGGGTGAAGCTTACCAGGCCAAATAGCCCAATGCCAAGCAAGCAGGTGTAATAAGCAGGCTTAACCATATGACGCAGGCGGCTTTGTTGCCTTATTTTCAGGTTGAAATGTTGTTATTCGTTGCCTGGATAAAGGCCGGTACGTGTAGCAATTACTCCTATATGTTTCATAAAAGTCACAAACGTACCTGGGTTGATGCTAACTTCATCTTATTATACGTACTACTTACTCTGATCGATTTACTGAATTATTCTCATAAAAAAAGCCGTACCAGTTTCTCACGGTACGGCTTTTTTTATGAGTACTGACTTTCCTTTAGGCAACGGCTTCGTACAACTCCTCCCGCTGGGCTTTCACGCGCTCGTCGGTTAGGAATTCATCGTAGGTCATTAGCTTATCGAGGATTCCTGCCGGGGTGATTTCGATGATGCGGTTAGCCACCGTCTGCACGAACTGGTGGTCGTGAGAAGTGAACAGTACGGGTGCTTTTACATCGATCAGGCCATTGTTCAGCGATTCGATGGATTCGAGGTCGAGGTGGTTAGTGGGCTCATCGAGCAGCAGGCAATTAGCGCCCGACAGCATCATTTTCGACAGCATACACCGCACTTTCTCGCCCCCGCTGAGTACGGTTGCTTTCTTAAGGGATTCCTCACCTGAAAACAGCATCCGACCCAAAAAACCCCGGATAAAGCTCTCATCTTTCTCGACCGAATACTGCCGCAGCCAATCGACTAAATTCAGGTCGGTCTGGAAAAACTTGTCTTTTTCGGTATCACTCGGGAAGTAGGACATTGTAATCGTGATTCCCCACCGGAACGTACCCGAGTCTGCCTTGCGCTGACCTGCCAGAATGTCGAGCAGGGCCGAAACAGCCAGTCCGTCGCGGCTGAACAGGAAAATTTTGTCCTGCTTATTAACCGTAAACGACAGATTTTCGAACAGCTTCGTACCATCTTCGGCGGTGTACGTCAGGTTCTCAACCGTCAGAATCTGGTCGCCGGGCTCACGTTCAGGCTTGAAGTTAACGTAGGGATACTTCCGCGACGAAGGCTGGATATCATCGATGGTAAGTTTCTCCAGAAGTTTGGCACGGCTAGTGGCCTGCTTCGATTTAGACGCATTGGCCGAGAAACGTCGAATAAACTCTTCGAGTTCTTTACGTTTGTCCTCCGTCTTTTTGTTCTGGTCCTGCCGCTGACGTAGCGCCAATTGGCTCGACTCATACCAAAACGAATAGTTACCGGCAAAGAGCTTCACCTTGCTGAAATCGACATCGACGATCTGCGTACAGACTTGATCTAAAAAGTGCCGGTCGTGGGATACAACAATGACGGTATTATTGAAATTGGCCAGGAAGTTTTCGAGCCACAACACCGACTCTACGTCGAGGTTGTTGGTTGGCTCGTCAAGCAGCAGTATGTCAGGACTGCCAAACAGGGCCTGAGCCAGCAGGATACGTACTTTCTCTGAACCGTTGATATCCGACATCAGCGCGTTGTGCATCTCTTCTTTAATGCCCAAGCCGCTAAGCAGGCTGGCTGCATCAGACTCGGCATCCCATCCGTTCATTTCGGCAAATTCCGATTCAAGTTCGGCGGCTTTCTCTCCATCGGCATCGGTGAAATCTGTTTTCGCATACAGAGCGTCCTTTTCCTGCATGATGTCATACAGGCGTTTGTTTCCCATAATGACGGTTTGCAGCACCGGATATTCATCGAAGGCAAACTGGTTCTGGCTTAACACCGACATCCGCTCACCGGGCGTCATGGTCACCGACCCGGTTTGCGGCTCAATTTCACCCGACAGAATCTTTAGGAACGTAGATTTTCCGGCCCCGTTGGCACCAATAACGCCGTAGCAGTTACCGGATGTAAATTTTATGGTGACGTCGTCGAACAGCACCCGCTTTCCATAGCGAAGAGAGACGTTTTGTACCGATATCATGGCGTATTCGTTTGCTTCAGGTTATAGCGACAAAGGTACGAAAATTCGGTGGCATAGGCCAGTGTCAATGAGCGACATACCTGCTTGATACCCAGCATCGACTACGTTATATATCTTTTGAGCCAGGCAGCTCAGTTAATGCATATTAGCTGCCTGGTTCTCTTGAGTGACATAGCACGGTCTTTTTCAAGTTCGGGTTGAGCCGCCTATCGCATAATCAAAAAGGCGTTTTTTTGCTCGGTTCTTATAACGCCAGATGCGCCGACTGAACGGGTTCGCCGTAGAATACCGTTGCCTGCCGGTCGAAGTACTCGGTTGAGTCCGTTGTCAGAAATAGGCGTTGCCCATGCCGACTGCACTGAACTTCCAATTCAGGATGCCGAAGCAGGTAATCGGCTAAACTGTTAGCGACAATGCCGCCCTGACTCAGAATCGTGGTACCTGCCGGAGCATACTGCCGGATTTTATGGAGCAGCAGCGGGTAATGTGTACAGGCCAGCAACAACGTGTCGATGGCTGATGATTGCCCCAGCAACCGGTTGATATGCTGTTTTACAAAATAATCGGCCCCGTCACTGGCATACTCGCCGTTTTCGACCAGCGGCACCCACATTGGGCAGGCTTCCTGAAACACGTGCAGGTGGGAAAAAAACTTTTCAATCTCCACGACATATGACCCAGACGTAACGGTGCCCGGTGTGGCCAGTATGCCCACGTTTCCTGTTTTTGAATAGGTACCGATCACCTCCGTTGTGGGCCGAATTACACCCAGCACACGCCGGTCCGGCGCGAGGTG
>JAQBNX010000333.1 GCA_028288385.1 Spirosoma sp. | reverse complement strand
GGGCGCGATGTGTCCAACCTGTTGTATAACTACGTCTTTGGCCTGTTTAAAAACGCGGTCGTTCTTCAGCAAATTTATGGCCGGTACAAGAAAGGGTTGACCAGCGACCCACGCTTTGCCTCCCTGTTAACGGGTGTTCAGGTTCTGGCTCAGGCGGGCGTCAAAGCCATAGAAACAAACAAATACTAAATGACCAGCGCCTTTCTTATTATCGATACACAGTTTGACTTCTGCCATCCTAAGGGTGCACTATTCATACCGGGCGCTGAGCAGGATGTTGACCGCATGGCCAGTTTAATTCGCCGGTGTGCCAGCCGCATTGATCATATTGTCGTTACGCTCGACACGCACCAGTTGCTCGACATTGCGCACCCGCTGTTCTGGCATGATGAAAACGGCCATCACCCCGAGCCGTTTACGCGTATTTCGGCTGATGACGTAACGAATGGCCGCTGGGTACCGCACTTCTCGCCCGACAAAGCCCGGCAGTACGTCCAGGACCTCGAAGCCAATGGGCAGTTCGAGCATTTTATCTGGCCGGAACATTGCCTGATAGGATCTCATGGTGCGGCCCTGCACGATACGTTGCTGGATGCACTCAAATACTGGTCAGGGCAGCGCGAACGCGATTATGCGGCCGTTCAGAAGGGGTTGTACCCCCTGACGGAGCATTTTGGTATTTTTCAGGCGCAGGTGCCCGACCCGGCCGTGCCTGAAACTCAGTTAAATTCCCCACTCATTGCCGATCTGAACCGGTTCGATACGATTTACCTGATGGGCGAGGCAAAGTCGCATTGCGTGGCCCACAGCCTGAAGCAACTGGTCGACTATGCTCCGCTGCTGTTGCCGAAGGTTGTGGTCGTTACCGATTGCACGTCTGACGTAGCGGGTTTGGGCTACCTGGCCGATCCTATTTATGCAGAAGCCCAGTCTCAAAATGTGCGCTTTATGAAGTCTGGTGCAATTTTTAGCTGAAAACCCGTACTTTTCGGCCCTATGAAAAAGTCGCTGTCCTTGTTCCCGCTTAATTTGATTGTGTACCCTGGCGAGGATCTGAATCTGCATATCTTCGAGCAACGCTACCGCCAGCTTATTAATGAATGCATTGAGGAAGAACGTACGTTCGGGATCCCGGCATTTATCAACAACAATTTGCCGGGATTTGGTACTGAAATGCACGTAACGACGCTGCACAAACGCTACGACGATGGCCGCATGGATATCAAGTCGAAGGGGTTGGGCGTTTTTCGGCTGGTCAACTTCGAGAATCCCATTGCGGGCAAACTTTATGCGGGTGGCGAGGTCGAGATGGTCGACCCGGACGATGGCTTCAGCGCCCACGCCGATGCGCTGGCCGAGCGGGTTAAGCAGCTATCCAACCTAATACAGATAAAAGCTGATTACGATCCGACGGTTAAAAACTTCTCGTACCGGGTAGCGCACAATTTAGGGATGTCGGTTGAGCAGGAGTATGAACTGCTCACGCTCGAAACCGAAGCCGAACGCCAGCTTTTCCTGATTCAGCATCTGAACAATGTGCTTCCCGTAGTGGCCGACATGGAAAGGACGAAACAACGCATTCGCATGAACGGACACTTTAAAAACCTGGATCCGCTTACCTTTTAATGCTTTTCCTCAATTTCCCCAACCTTTCTCGCTCGTCCGGGCAGCTGATCGGTAAAATCTTTTAGATTTTTAATGGGTGGCCGCGACTTTTCTGCTTCGCCAATTAGAAATCCATAGGGTTTGAGTTCCTCGACCGCATCAAAAATCACTTTGATAATCGCCGTCATGGGTAAGGCTAGTATCAGACCAGGAATGCCCCAGACGTTCTCCCACAGAATCAGGACAATAATTGCCGCGAGCGGATTGATACTCACTTTGGAGCCCACAATGTAAGGCGTTATGAAATTGCCTTCGAGGGCCTGAACAAACAAAAAGACGCCGATGACGCCAAGCGCCTTCAGCGGATTGTCATCCGTAACGAGCGTATAAGCTGCCGGCAACAGCGATCCCATCGAAATGCCGAAGTAGGGAATCAATACTAAACATGCCCCGAAAAAACCAAAGAAAACTGCATAGTCAACCCCCAGAATCAGGAGTCCAATGGTCATGAGTGAACCAATGATCAGGATAACCAGGGCCAGGCCGGCGAGGTAGTCTTTTACCACCGTGTAGATGCCCTGCATGACCGCGTCTATTTTAGACCGGCGTGTTTCGCTAAAGGCTTTGTAGAAAAACGACCGGAAAAAGTCACGGTAGAGCAGAAAAAAGAAAATAAATAACAGGACCAGTAAAATGTCGGTCAGGGTACTGGTTGTGGCCAGCAGAGTCGAGGTCAAGATAGTTCCCCCTTCGGCCAAGCCCCGATTGAGGTATTTCTTAATCTCGGAAACCTGCCGTTGCCGGTCAATATTTAATCGTTCGTCGGCATACGTTTGAAGTTGATTGATGTATTTAGTGCCGCGTAGGACCAGTTTAGGAATAACTTCGGCGAAGCTGCTAATCTGAATCGAGACGGCATACAAAATTCCAACGATGACCGTAAGCGTTAGAATCAGGCACAGAATAATGGAGACTATCCTGGGTATTCGCCAGTTTTCGAGCCGCCGGGCCAATGGAAAGAGCAGCACAGAAAATAAAATAGCAAAAACCAACGGAATCAGCAGCCCTTTCAGCGTATGCAAACCGTAGATGATAATAACCGTCGAAAGTAATACGCCGGCAATTTTGGCGTAAGCAGGAAGCTGAATTTGCCGAGATCTGATGTCCATGTTGTTGCCTTAACACGCGCGCTGGCTTAATCGTTATGGTCCTTAGTCATGTTTTGGTTTTTTACACGTTCGTGGCTGGTCGTCGGGGCTGATATAAAAACGGCCGGTATGGTGTAACCTTCCCGCGCAGAGAAGGCGGTCGGGGTGCTTACGGACTTACTGACCGATAAAACCTGATGCTTTTGGGCTCAGGTGTAAGTTAAAGGAAAAGGGCCATCGGTTGTTAAGTTTATGTTAAGGATGAAGCACCGGGTCGTAACACGTTGGATAAGCAGCGTAACTTTGGGCCGTTGACGCAACGACAAATCGCATGACCGATCGTTCTCACCAACCCCAACACTATGAGTGCTTCTAAAGCGGCTCAACCCCTGCACCGCGTTTTAATTGTTGACGATGACGCCGACATCGTTGAAATGCTCGAATACAACCTGACCAAGGAAGGCTACGATGTTCGTACCGCGACCGATGGGCGGAAGGCCCTCGAAGTGGCCCGCCTGTTTCTGCCTGAACTAGTGGTGCTCGATATCATGATGCCACATCTGGACGGCATTGAGGCAGGCCGTCAACTGCGCGACATTCCCGAATTGCGCCAGTTGTATATTCTTTACTTAACGGCCCGCTCAGAAGAATACTCCGAAGTGGCCGCCTTCGACGTCGGAGCCGACGATTACATTACTAAGCCCATCAAACCCCGTGCGCTAATGAGCCGCATCAATGCCCTCTTTAGGCGGGAAGCTCAGAAAGCAGACCCTGGCGACCTGATCGCCATTGCAGACCTCAACATCAACCGCAAAAATTATTCGGTTACCCAACGGGAAAAATCCGTTATCCTCCCCAAAAAAGAATTTGAACTGCTGTTTTACCTGGCGCAGCACCCAAATAAGGTCTTCAGCCGGGAAGAACTGCTCCAGAAAATATGGGGGGCTGACGTTTATGTCCTCGAACGTACCGTTGATGTTCACATTCGCAAACTCCGGGAGAAAATTGGTGATATGAATATCCGAACCCTGAAAGGCGTAGGCTACATGTTCACCGATCAGCCCGATTGAACGACCGGTCGACCGTACGTAAAGGCGATTCGGGATAGGCAATAAAACTTTCGCTCCATCTCACTTTCGCCCTTTCTACCTTTGTTTCATGTCCCTGAGCCCCCGCATCATTGCGCTTTTACTGGCTTGCCTGATCTCGGCGCTGACTGTTGCGTTTCTAACGTTTGTAGACGGTGTTACCAACAGCATGCTGTTTGTCGTTGGCGTTTCGTCATTTGTCGTTTCTTTCTTTTTAGTACTTTATGCCATTGAACTGCTCGTTTTTCGGGAAGTCAATAAGATGTACAAGACAATTCACCAACTGAAGATTCGCGACTTTACAATTTCACGCAAAACCATCATCAAAAACGCAAATCCATTTAAGAAGCTGAACGATGAGATTTTCGTGTATGTCGCCAAAAAACAGAAAGAAATTGATGAGTTAAAGCGGCTGGAGCAATTCCGGCGTGAGTTTCTGGCCGATGTTTCGCACGAATTGAAGACCCCCATTTTTGCTGCACAGGGATTTATACACACGCTCATTGATGGCGCGGTCGACGATGCCAGCGTGCGGGATAAATTTTTATCGAAAGCGGCCAAAAGTCTTGATGGCCTTGACGCCTTAGTCAAAGATCTGGTTATACTGTCGCAGTTAGAAACCGGCGAGGTAAAAATGAATTTTGAGCGAGTAGACCTACGGCACGTAACGCAGGAGGTTTTTGAGCAGCTGGAAAAAATAACGCACACAAAACAAATTTCATTACAGCTTCGGGCTGGGCAGCCCGGTCCCATATGGGTAAAAGCTGATCCGCAGCGCATTGCCCAGGTCATGACCAACCTGATCGAAAACGCGATTAAATACGGAAATGAAAACGGACGGGTGCTGATTGAGTTTGAAGACGACAAGAAGCAGGTGACGGTGTCGGTTCGGGACGATGGCCCCGGAATATCCCCCGAGCACCTAAGTCGAATTTTTGAGCGATTCTATCGCGTCGAGAAGAGCCGGTCCAAAGACCGGGGTGGCACCGGGCTGGGTTTGGCCATTGTAAAACACATCCTGAATGCCCATAAAACCAAAATTGCTGTAATGAGCAAGATGGAGAAGGGCACTACATTCCGATTTAAACTGGAGAAGCTGGGGGTAAAGGAAGCCTATACCGGCGATGCCGTAGTGTAACAAACTTAAATCTGCCGTTTCAGGGCGAACTGAGCGATGATAATTTGGCCGCTTCGTCGTATTAAAAGGGACACCTCTTTACCCTCCCCCGTTTGTAGAACCTTATAAATATCGCTGATGGTCAGATCGCTCGCTGAGCTGTTGTTGATAAATAATAACTCGTCACCTTCGCGAAGGCCCGCCAGATCAGCGGGTGAGCCGTCAACGGTTTTGTCAACGTAATACGTGCGGAAACGATCCCCCTTCGCCTTCAACTCCAGACCACTCATATCGTGCTCAAACTCCTCCCGCATCAACCGTTTTATGGGC
This sequence comes from Spirosoma sp., assembly GCA_028288385.1. GTDB lineage: Bacteria > Bacteroidota > Bacteroidia > Cytophagales > Spirosomataceae > Spirosoma. The sequence goes on along the minus strand of JAQBNX010000333.1, from coordinate 1,705 downwards.
TTCATCACGATGTAACGGTCAGGGTAGTTGAACGTAATGTTAAACCGACGCAGCAACTCGCAGCCCACATTACCCTGTCGCTCCGGCATGTCGACCAACTTCATGCCAAAAGACGTACTGTCGGGAAACGATGCCAGGATGTTAGCTAGTTCATATCGCCCGAAGCGGATTTTTTGAATACGTCCCATGCTGCCGTTGATTACGCCATTCAGGCCGCGGCCCAGTTGAGCCCGGATGATTTTTACGGGCAGGGGCATAGCCGCAGTACTACGCGACCGGTCGAGCAGCAGCGCATGGCCTGCACCCGTGTCCAGCACTACCCGCAATGGGACTGATTTCTCCCCATCAAACACCGACAGGGCATCCGTGTAAGCTTTCGTGTCCTGGATGGTAATGGGATAGCGGTCACCCCGACGTTTCTTATACTGGTATTTTTTAGGATCGGTAATGGTAATTTCCCGGCGCTGAAAATCAACATTCACCACAAAATTGGCAAAGATTTCGTAGCCGAAAATACCGTGGACCGGTGTGCCAACGTACTCTGACAACTGCAGGATGTCTTCATCCAGAATAACCAGGTTATGATGCGAGGCACGAAGAAAGCCCAAACTCAATTGATTTTCGATAGCGACCGAAGCCGTCAGGTTACCACCTTCGCCCGCCCCCACTAATTTAATTTTACGGGTGAGCCGAAGCGGTTGTTTTCGAAAAGCAGATGGATCAGTGATGATGGTATTACTCACGCCCGTATCCAGAATGAAACGGAGGGTGTCGGAGTCGTTGACCCGAACGGGTACAATGATCAGGTTGGAATGCAGTTCAAACGGAATGCGCGCCCAGGAACGGTTGCCGGCAATAAAAAAACCGTACCGATCCTTATCAGGCGTACGGTTGTGATTATCACCCCGTGCGGCCAGACCGGTGCATAGAAGCCCAACGATCAGAACCAGCGTTTTCATGTAAACTGTTTATTGCATTGAAATTACGTATTTTTTATCAGAATAACACAAAATATACCGAGTTGGTTTATCTACTTTATAAAAGGTCTGGATTAGCCATAGTGTACCCTTAAAAATATAGCCTGTAGCAGCACTGAGCGTTTCGGTTAAAAGGCCTAATTTCGCCGGTAAGTGGCAAATATCTCGGTTGAAAAACCTTACTTGCTGATTGTGACCATCTTATTATATTATTATGCGTAAAAAAATTGTTGCCGGTAACTGGAAAATGAACAAGACTGCTGAAGAAGCAAAGGCGCTGCTATCGGAAGTTGTTAATATGATTAACGATGAGGTAATAGGCACAACAAACGGAGCAAACGTTGAGGTGGTGTTATGCCCGCCTGCGATTTACCTGACCACGTTTCGGCAGTATTTGAAGGCAGGCGGCACTATTTCGCTCGGTGCGCAAAACTGCCACGAAAAAGCATCCGGTGCTTATACGGGTGAAATCTCGGCCCCCATGCTCCAGTCCATTGGTGTCGACTATGTAATTCTGGGGCATAGCGAACGACGGCAGTACTTCGGGGAAACCAACTCTCAGTTAGCGGAAAAAGTAAACATCGCCCTAGAAAACAAACTGACGCCTATTTTTTGCTGTGGCGAGTCGCGCGAACTTCGCGAGAGTGGCGATTATAATGCATTCGTAAAACAACAGCTTACCGAAAGTTTATTCCATCTCCCAGCAGATTCGTTTGCCAGGGTAGTCA
>JAQBNX010000331.1 GCA_028288385.1 Spirosoma sp. | reverse complement strand
AAGTCAACCCAGGCTGCCCCGCTCTATGTCCCCTCAAATCGCACAATGCCAGGCTATAGCCCCCGTCTGTTCCCTAAACCGGTCACAGGCACTATGATACCTCTATTTGGGTTTAGTTAAGCTCTTTTACTTCCCCCCGGTGAACTTATAGTCGCGCAATAACCCACCAAAATCATCGGCTGGGTTAGAATGTTGAACCGCTTCGGTGCCCAAATCACGTTCCATAGCGTCGTTTACATACAAATTCCAATTAGGTTTTTCTTTATGGAATTGTTTAAAAACGTAGTCGCGAGGCCACAAACCTTTCGGGTTAATGATGTGACCTGGGGTATCATCTTTAAATAATATTTTTGCAGCACTTTCAGACAATGGCACACCAAAGTCGAATGTGAAATACCAATTAGTAAAATAAAAATATCCTGTACCAGCTTGGTCCACAATTCGATAGCTGCCTGTTGTGTAAGTTGGTATTTGATCTTGAGTCTTGTAAATTACATCTCGTGCAAACCCAACAGCACCTCCTGGCTTTTGTGTATTTATTCCGGTAAAAGCAATACTGCTATTCAATAATCCACATTGTATGATCAATGCTCTCCAAAAGTATTGTTCGAAACCAAGATTTGCCTTCGTTACTAGATCATCGAACTGAGTTCGAGTTGGACTATTTTTATCATAACTTGGGAAATTTAGCTGCGCTAACTGCCTGAGGGTATATGTTTTGCCATTTAATTCAACATCTGTCCATTTTTCCCGTAAGTTGTAGTAATTGTCAGCTGAGCTCCCTGCCTGCTCGTCTAACGCTCTTGTCATTTTACTTTGTATATCCTTGTAATTTAACACAAAATCTCCTACTGTGGAATTCAAACCCTTTCCACTTGTTTTTAAATCATTCTGCTTTTCCTCGATCCATACGTTAAGGCCCTTAGTAGCAACTGCCATTGCCGCCCCGATGACCGGCCCAAGACCAGGAATTGCTTCTACTGCTATTTCGAAGCTTGCAGTTAATACTTCAGAAATGGTGTCAATGATAAGTTCTGTAAAACTCGGGGGTCCCTTAACTGGGTCTCCCTTTAATTCATCAAATATCCCGGTTATACTTATGTTATTTGCATCGTATAACGCTCTTGCGAATTCAACCATATTGATTAAATTATCATGCGCATTTTTCAACTCTTCAGGGGTTAATCCTGGAATGCTCCCGAGTGGTGGTCGTGGGGGGCCAGGCGGTACGCTCCCCAGACCACTTCCTGGATTCACCGGATGATCGGTACAGCCGGTAAGCAGTGAGGGCAGCACAGCGGCACTGGTAGTGGCAATGGCGGCATCACGCAGCCACTTTCGTCGATTTAGTTTGTTTGGGGTGTTTTGTGATATCATGGCAATGGTTGTTTCTTACAGTAGAATACACAGGCTCATAAGAAGGGACAGACCCAGGCGGGCCATCTGGCGGGCAGCCTAAGAGACGTAGGCAGTAGGCATTGCATTGGTTTCATAAGCCCGATTGGGTTTAACGTGACGAGTAACTAATCACTCGGGTACTGTGGAGCAACTAAAAAAACGCTAGTCTAATTTTTTCCACGACTGTATCAGCGGTGGCACGGCGCCCCCTGAAAGCACACGTGAGAAATGGCTTTTCAAAACTCGATGACAGCACTTTTCTGCGGAATTACATTGGTAAACGGTTCAGATGTTGTGGGCGTGAACCTGGCAACAGGCTGCTGAATCAGGAAATTATCCGGTGCGGTACCCAGTTTCCTAAAGGCAGGAAACGAATAAGGGACTCCTTCCAGAAACAAGCCATCGGCGTAGTTGACCAGCTTTTTCCTGTTCGGGTTGGCCACCACATGAAAATGAAGGTGGGGAGCTATGGAATTGCCTGAGTTACCTAAACGACCCAGTTCCTGACCAGCCGTTACTTTCTGCCCCACCTTGACCCGTATGGAGTTGGGAATCATGTGCGCATACATAGCCAGCGTACCATCACTATGCTCAATGTAGACCACATTACCCGTTATGTTGGTAAAGTCTATGGGGTAATCTATTTTTCCCGGCGTGCCGTTATTAGCGAAGCCGTCTGCTGTAAATACGACCGTACCCTCCTCAGCGGCCATGACCGGCAGGTTATAGTTATACCAGTCTTCGTTTTTATCGCCCTTGTTTTTGTAGGGAAGCCCATCGACAACCTTGGTAAAATCAATAGCGTACCGCTGAGGATTATTACCAAGAAGATACCCATTCTGGGCGGGGTCAAACACCGGCTGTGGAAACGGGAACAGGGCTCTTGTGTGGAGGGAGCTGGGGTCAGGCGCATCTTCGGTAAACCAGGTGCCGGATGGCACCGGAAACCCAACGCGTCTTTGATCCGGATATTGACGGTCTGTCTTCACCTGGAACGTCATAACGCTCGTCCTGCCGGATTGAGACAACTCAAACCGATTGGTTAAGACACCCGGATCCCATCCGTTCCTGGGATAAGGAAGCCAGATATGGGCCAGGTAAAAATTATCTTTTTTTGCCGAAAAATCCGTATACGTCAATAAGAGTTTATCGGCCTGCATTACGTCGATTTTTTGAAGCGTACTGCCCGGGGGAGTGTGCAAGTGCAAATCGTAGACCAGCCATTCGCTAACCGTATTCGTCACTTTAACGGGCAATAAAGGGAGAGCGGCTGATACATTGGGGGTGCCCTCTGGATTGACCGGATGATCCTGACAACCCAGAAATAATCCGGTGACTAAAAGACAGATTAGTACTGTGATTCGATAGATCATAGCTCTTTGGGCGGGTGATTTTTTATACAAGAAGACAGACTGGCAAGGCAGAGACACAGCAAAAGCTAAAAGATGCCTTATTCATAATCGTGTTTAAGTTTTAGCTTTATAAGATGATATGTTATTGGTAATTGGCCAATTCATTACCCTGGATTTAATGGAATGAAGAAGATAAAACTACGTGCTGGTTTCGCCGTTTAGGGCGAAAAAGAGTGGACCCAAACGCTAGGGTCTGCCCGGATAGCCTAAGGCCGCCCGGGCCGCATACGCTGCGTCATAGAGAGCCCTAATGCATTTCTTAAACGAAATGTCTCCATCCGGGCCCTGGGTATAATCCCACAGGGGCAGATAAGCCACCACCGAGACGTCCGTCAAGGGATCATACGCGATCACGGCCAGATTGCCGATTCTGGCACCGTTTTTTTCATACCCCAGATTTTTTGTGAAGGTGTTGCCCAGGTCATCCATCTGCATGAGCTTCACGGTTTGAGGCGTTAGCACGTTCTGGCCTTTCATTAGCGTCCGCAGGTACGTATTCAGGGCCGACATGCTCCCATACCCATTGCCTTCTCCTACCTGAGCGCTCATGTTATAATCACCGTATGATATCGTGCTGGTGGGATGCCGCACGGTGCCTTCCACGCGGGGAGCCGGCAATACGGTATCGTCGGCCCGGGCGGGAAAATGAATCGCCACGGGTACAGCTGCGGTTGAACCTACGACATAATCCTGCAGATAATCGCCGTAGGTTTTAGTCCCTCCACTTTTGACCGAATACACCCGTTCGATAATCTTGCCCAGAATGGCATAGCCCGTATTACTGTAATGATAATTTACGCCCGGTGCCCAGTAGGAAAGCTGGTGAATGCCCAGTTGATGGATCATTTCCTCAATCGTGAACTGATGAGTTGGATTCGCATTTTGGGTGAAATCAGTGTAGGATAGGCCATTGAATCCCGGAACCGGGTCATTATCCACATCAAAGACACCCGCCCGGTGTTGGAGGAGCTGCTCCAGGGTGATCTGATTTTTGTAGGGAAAATCCCATTCGGGTGTGTTGGGCACATACGGGATCTGAGTACCCGGAATCAGGTCGGTAATTCGGGCCTTATAGTCCAGCCAGCCATCTTCATACATGTTCAGCAGGGCGGTGGCGGTAAAGTGTTTAGTAATACTGGCGAAGCGGAAATTATCCGTTTCCAGAACAGGCACGCTACCCGCTGGCACCGAGGAAGCAAAGATTTTGTCGGTCGGTGTCTGAATAAACACGTTCAGCGAGGGCACCGAGTTTTGGAGGTCTTTTTCCAGGCCCAGCCGAATGCTATCCACCGCCCGCTGCACACGGCTTTTATTGATGGCCGGTTGGCCCGGCAGTTGATGATCCGTACAGGCCAGCAGCCAGCAGGTCAGCCCGCCAAGCAGGCTTGAGCAGACAACCGTCCGCATCCGGTGGGCGGTTGTCTGTGCGAATGAATGTGGAAACCAGGTACGTTGCACGGTCAGAGGGAATTGGAGGTAGCCGAAAAAGAAGGCATTCGTTCGTTAGCGATTAACGATCTGGGCTCCTTGTATCCCTATATCCCGCAACCTATAAGCGAGGTCCAGGAAATCAGGGCCAGGTTGTACTTCTTTGGGATCTTTGATATAGGCGAATGTGGCCACAACCAACACGGTGGTTTTGGTGTCGGGATTATAGCGCAGGCGGGACAAATAAGTTGGCTGAAAGCCGTCATGGCCATACCCCAGCCCCTCATCGAAGGTCAGGCCCAGGCCGTACCGCTCGTTCCCTTCATCGCCTGGTAGCATCTTCTTCATCTCATTGACGTTCTCGAGAGAAACACCGGCCTGTCCGCTGATGAGCAGTTCCATCCACCGGGAGATGTCGGCCGGTGTAGACACCACGTGGCCATCCGCTATAAGACCAGACATGTTGTCCTCTATCGTAGTTATTGTTTGCCGGTCAGGGCCAACGGGGAAGAAGTACAGGAATGAATCAATAAAGGGGTTTTTCATCCGCTGGTCGGTTCCCAGCACCACCCCATACGTATTGGTCAGCTTCAGGGGCTGAATAAAGGTTTGGGTGATATAGTCGTTGAAGGACATGTTCGTGCGGCCTTCTACAATCCTGGCTAGGATGTGATAGCCCGAGTTCGAGTAATGGAACTGGGTACCGGGTTCGTGGTTGACCAGGTGGTTGTCGGATATAACGGTAAACTCTTCATCGTAGGTGAAGGTATGAGTGTCATCACCTTTATGAGTTTTATCACCTTGGCGGATGAAATCATAGTACCGCTTGCCGGCGTACGGCTGATTGACCGAAGTAGGAATATCCTGATTGGTTATGTCAAAGACGCCGGCCCGGTGCTGGAGTAAAAGCCTGATAGTGATCTTATCCTTATTGGGGATGTTGTAGGCCGGCGTGTTGGGCAGGTAGTTGGTAATGGGAACGTCAAGCAACAACTGCTTCTCCTGGTAGAGACGCATGATAGCGGCCGCCGTAAAGGTTTTGCTGATGCTGGCGACTCGGTAATGAGAGTTCTCCTGCACCGCGGGGTTAATGTTGGTGGAAACCAGATACGAACCCCTGGGGTTGGACACACGCATGAAAATGCCGCCCTGCTTGATGCCCCATTTGGCACTGAAGTGATTAAAAAGGCTATCGGTGAGTTGCTGTAGCCGGGCTTGTGTATTGCCGGGTTGTACCAGTCCATGATCCTGCAACGTACAGGTCTGCAGCATAAAACCGACCAGCAGAACCGTAAAGACCAGTAGAGGAAAAGAGCGAAGTTTCATAACATTGAAAGATTAAGTGAAAATGATATTTTGACGCTGGAGGGGTTAAACTCAATATGTTGGCCTGGTCAGTCATAACACCTGACCTACTGCCTGAACTCATTACGTTCAGGTTAGAAGTGCCCGAAAGTTTATTTATAAAACACCCGAAATTCCGGTTAAGAATACCTGGAAACAGTGACACAAGAGTACGGCGATGCGCCCCAAAAAAGGTGCAGTATTGTTCCGAAAAGGTGCAGTATTGTTCAGACCCTGGCCAAATGGCGATAATTTGCAAGGGAACACCGGATTTTCCCGAGAATAAGCGTGTCGCGCTTGATCACCGTAGAGAACGCTTTACATCGAACGACAGCCCTTACGATGGGTAGAAGGTTTTACCTCGTAAACCAGCCCGTGCCGGTGCGGGTCCATTAAATGTGGCAACAACCGTCAATTGTGGAGCAACGGCCTGAACATGTTTACATATTGCCATGATAAAAAGTCAACGAGATACTTCTTGTCACTGAATAATAGGAGCACATGTTCGTAGATAAACCTACCTGTTTCAGGGCATATACTTAAGAGGAGCCACAAGGGCATAATCCTCAAACTGTTGCCTATGAAGCCCTAACAAATAGCGTACGGGTGTCTAAGTGCTGCACACAACTGGCCCTAAAGAGCTTGCCTATGTCTGTAGTAATCTGACCATCGAAATCCAAAGCCGAGCGATGCCCCAAATATTCTGGGTTCAATAATGTCACTCGTTACAAAAGGCGACCAGTAAAGTCGAAAGTGAACGCCGTTCCGCTTGGGTTGCAATCGTAAACCAAAATTGCCAGTTCCAGCCACGCCAGTTCCTTTTGCAATTGCATTATCACCAGGTAGGGTGCTTGCATTGATGGCGCTGATGCGGATTACCGTTACGCCCATACCGGCTTCGAAAGAAGCTCGACTATTACCGGCTACGTAGTTAAGGAGAACCGGCAGGGTGATAATGTCAATTGAACCTTTACTACTTGAAGCGTCGATGCCACCAAAGCCTACGCGCATGCCTAAACCCGACAAGCCTGGTTTGAAGCGCGTATCAAAGTTGAGGGAGACACCCATGCCACTACCCAAACCCTCTATGTAGAAAGTTTTAGCGGGCCGCCCGGCTGGAGCATCTTGTGCATTTAGTTGGAGAGTAACCAGCAAAAGAGCGGAAAGTAAATAAATCTTATTAATGTGTTTATGAGTTAATTACTCTAATTGAGATCCCTAAACGACCAATAAAAAAACGTTTACCAGAAAGCGTTAAAGAATGTAGACGGTAGGTTCACCGGAGCGATTCTGGCGAACCTACCGCTCACTTGAACAGGCTTTGCCTCACTGAGTCAATTTTATTTATCGACGACTACCACCAAAATCATATCCAACTTTGAAGCTTAAGTAACTGTTTGGGTGGCTAACGTTCTTATTTGTTATCGTGAATTCGGTATTTTTCGCTGCGTTGTATTCAATAGCCGCCACGAAGTGACCTGCTTTGATACCGCCCCGTAACATGGTCCCAACCGTTTCAGTTTTAAAGGTTCTGATTACCTGTTCCATTTGTCCGGAGGAGGGCAATGTAACTAAATCGCCGTAACCTTTTATTCCAATTTGGTTGAAGCCAACACCCGCGCCCAGAAAAGGCCGCACATTACCCGTTCCGAACAGGTAGTTTCCCGTAATCATGTATGAAGTATATTGGCCTCTGTCAAACGTGACGCCATTACTAGTATAATTATCCTTTAAGAATGCGCCTTCCAATCGCAAACCAAGGTCAAAATGGTCAGAGAAACCATACTTTGGCTCGACGGCTACTAATACACCATCCGTAAGATTGCTGTTGGCGTTAAGAACATAGGGAAGACCCACCGACACGTTAACTTTAAATCGTTTGTACTCCTGGGCGGTGGCCGACAGGGCTACCAGCGTAAAAAGACCTACAAGAAAATTTTTCATAGTTGCAACTAGTTAATTGTGAATAATACGCGCTTAAAAAGGCTATTGGTGAATTGTACGCTGAGTAGTTTAACGGTAGATAAATCAGCGGCACAAGATTACGGGTATCGGTCCCAAATGAGGTTCACTATTGTTCCGAAAAGGTGCAGTATTGTTCAGCCCCGGGCTGATTGGCGATAATGGCCGGGCGAAAGGCCAAATTCCTCCGAGAACAATCGGCTGAAATACTTGGGATTGTCGAAGCCCACGGCGTAGGCTACTTCCGATACGTTAAGGGCCGATGTGGTTAACAACTCCTGCGCCTTTCGTAATCGCAGGGTGCGCACGTAGCGGCTGATGGACATACCCGTCAGTGCCGTCATTTTATTGTGAAGGGTAGTTCGGCCCATACCCAATTGCACACAGAGGGTGTCTACTGAAAGTTCGGGGTTATCTAATTGTGCTTCTACCGTGGTTCGGAGCTTCGTCAGAAACCTGTCTTCCAGAATCTCCCCGGCATCAGCCAATGCATCGGCGGCCGGCAGGGTATTTGGCCCGACATGATCCGGCAGAGTGCCATCCAGCGGGGATCCTCCAGGCTTGGCCACGCCAGACCGGATATCGCCCAGTGCCAGTTGGCTATAGTGAATCTGCAACTGCCGCCGGGTCTGGAGCAGGTTTCCTAACACCAATTGTAGTTCCTCCCGCAAAAAGGGTTTCACCAGATAGGCGTCGGCCCCACGTCGTAGTCCGGCTACCCGGTCACTAACGGCGGCCCGGGCCGTGAGCAGGACAATGGGGATATGGCTGGTTTGTTCGTCGTTTTTCAACGTATCGCATAGCTCAAACCCATCCTTGAGGGGCATCATCACGTCGCTCAGAATCAGGTCCGGTATTTTCTCCAGCGCCATGTCAATGCCGACCTGCCCGTTTTCGGCTCGGATCATCTGATAATCGGCCCCGAGGCAGGTCTGAATGTAAGCAGCTACGTCGTCGTTGTCCTCCACCAGCAATAGCACGGGTCCCTCGCTGGGCAGTACGGGCTCGCTCACCGCAGTAGGCTCTGAGCTAACCAGCACTGGAGTGGGAACCATTTCTCCGGCAGGCCGGACCAATCCAGGCGGGGTTACCTCAGGCTGGGCGTTACGAGTAAGCGGTATACTGACTACGAACTTGGCCCCACCCCTAGCCAGGCCGGATTGGTTCCGTACGGCCAGCCCGCCCTGCATGAGCAGCACCAGTTCCCGTACCAGCGACAGCCCAATGCCAGTACCGCTAACCGGCGAGGCCGACTGACTGTCTGCGTTACCTGACCCTGCCTTACGCGGCCCGGCCTGAGGTGGCCCCGCCTGATAGAATCGGTCAAAGACTTTCGGCAGGCTGGTGGGCTCTATACCGGGGCCGGTATCACTTACGCTTAACTGAATCCACGAGCCATCCAAATTGGTCGTTGGGATAAGTTCCTCGTAGTATCCTTGTGTGCTTAGGGGTTGCCAACTATCCAGAACCCTTAACTGGTAGTATATATGTCCACCCGCAGGGGTAAACTTGAGGGCATTGGCCAGCAGATTGGATAGAATATCCTGGAGTTTATCCCGATCAAAATCAACTTCGCCCGTTTCTTCGTCCAACAAAAAATGCAGTTGAATACCCCGGGCCTGCGCCAGCGACTGAAAGGATTCGCCCACGTAACGGACAAAGCCTGCCAGATTGGCCCGCACCGGGTGCAGGTGCAACTCGCCAGATTCGATTTTGGAAAGGTCCAGTATCTGGTTGATCAGGCGCAGCAGATTGGTCCCGCTGCGTTCAATCAGTCCGGCTGCCTTTCGAACCACGGGTGGTTGTGCCTCCGGCTCGTAGCGCTCCAGTTCGGAGGCCATACCCATAATGACCGTAAGGGGCGTCCGAAACTCGTGCGAGATGTTGGCGAAAAACCGGGAGCGTGCTTCGTTAAGCCGGAGCAGATCCTGCGCTTGCTGCTCAATGATTGCTTTAGCCTGTTCAATGCGGGCCGTGGCCTGATGAATCTCCCGCTGCAACCTGATTTGTTCCCGCTTATGATGCCAGGTCCGCCATCGTAGCCATGCCCATAAACCGGCTCCTACCACCAGAGCCATCAGGACCAGAAACCAGGTACGCATGTAAACAGGCCGCATCACTATCAGATTTATGGCCAGTGTGTTGCCCGACCACCGCCCGTCAGCTGCCTGCGCTTTGATCAATAACCGATGGTCGCCAAAGGGTAGATTACTCAGCCGCAACGTAGGTTCGGTCTGGTAGGTCCACTCCTGATCGATGCCGGTGAGCTTATAGGCATACACGTTCTTATCGGCGTTGGTGTAATTGAGCAGGGCAAAATCCAGTACACTCGAGCGGTCATCGGGCGGTATAGTAATAGTGTTTGTCTTGGCCACTTCCTCCGTTTTATCGACAAGCTTATTGACCAAATTATCATATTGGTGAAACGACGTAATGCGCAGGGGTAGCCCGGCGGTTAGTTTTTCGGTTTGAAAATCGCGCGGGTCAAAGGCGGTAATGCCATTGAGTCCGCCAAAATAGATCCGGCCACTTTTGTCCTGATGATGCGCAATCCGGTTAAACTCGTTGTTGGTGATGCCATCCTCCACAAAATACGACCGGGTGGTAAACCGGACAGGGTCGAACTGCATAATGCCGTAGTCACTGCTCATCCAGAGGTGGCCCCGCTCATCGGCGTATACCGCGTAGATATTATCATTGGATAAGTTCTCAGTCCGCCTGAACAGGCGATACTGGCTTTGCCGACGATCCCACCGGATGAGTCCGGCGCTGGCCGTAGCCAGCCAGTAGATGCCCTGCGGGTCTTGGTAAAAGTGCTGGTAGCTATCGGTCGGCAGATAGAAGCGCCCCTTTCCTCCGCTCCAGTACCGGGCCGTGATGCCTTTTTTCAGATCTACGGTGTATAAGCCGGTATTGGCGCAGATCCAAAGGGTGCCCAGCCGGTCAGGAGCGATATGCAGGATATGGGCCTGAGCCAGTTCAGGAAACTGATTGTACTGCGTATAGGGTATTACCTGCTCCTGCTTTGTCTCAAACAACAAAAGGCCTGGTTGGCCACCTACTAACCATTGCTCAGGACCAACTGGGTGAAGGGTCCATAGGATATACCCTTGTGGAAGAGTTAAAATGGAACTGGCACCGGTAGTTAGTGAGTAACGAATGAATTGATTGCCAATACCGACATAGAGCGTACCCTGCTCATCAAGAGCTAACCCATGGGCGCGGGTAAAAGCATAACCACTCTTTACTATGGGCAACTTCTTTGGTGGGCCACCGGTCCGATGGGAGGTGTACGGTCCCTGGTTCTCCAAATTGGCGAAGACCTGATCGCCCTGTACGGCTATGCCCCGAATAGGCGCTATACTAGCCCCCTTGTCCGTTTCCTGGTAAAATAATCGGTTAAAATTGTTTTCGGCCAGGTTGACCTGATACACGCCAAAACTGGTACCTAACCAAAACAGGCCATTGCGGTCACGGAAAAAACTTCGGTTTGTAACCGGCACACCCGGTGTCTGAGGGGCAATGGTCAGGACAGATCGGTTAGTTGAATCCCGCAAACTCATCCCATCCCAGATTAAACCGGTACGGTCAAAGGCGTAACAAACCGGAAAAATGGGCCGGTTAAACGAACTCAGCAACGATGTCGGCCACTCTCGCCGGTAACCTGACTCGTCTACGATATAAAACCCATTAGGGGTAAAATAGAAAAACTCAACACCGGCGTTTCGCTGCCCTAAACAGATAGTAATCGGTCCCTGGGAATGGGCAAACTGATGCACAATACGCCCATCGGCTGTTAATTCAAGCAGCAATTTGTCATCGGCAATGGCCCAAACGGTATTGCGGGTGGTAACCTGAAAGGCGAACAGTTTCTTAAACTGCGGCAGGGAGACATACCGCAGCCCAGTTTTCGGATGGTACGAAATTAAACGGACGGGTTGATCGTCCGTAAAAAAGATGGTGCCGTTCGCGGTGCTTAGCAGGCGCTGGGGAACATCGATCGGATTGGAGGGGCTTCGTTTCCTGAACTTTTCGTCAAAGGAGATCGCCTTATTCGTCAGAGGGTTAAACAGGGTAATATTAGACTGACCGTAAGGCCCCATGAGCCATAACATTCCATCGGCATCCTGGGCAATGGACTGTACATCGTCGAAATCGAGTCCGTTCCGCTCTTTAGTATAGGTCGCAAATGTGCTGCCGTCGAAGCGGTTGAGACCCAACTTGGTGCCAAACCACATAAACCCCTGCTTGTCCTGAAAGATGGCGTTTACCTCCCGGTGCGACAAGCCCTGCTCTGGGCCATAGTGTTTCACCGAAGCCGTATAAGGCTGGGCCACATTAGGCTGGGCTAGTGCCCCTGTAGCGAGCAAGAGCAGGAGGGCTAGTACAAAGGCTAACCCTTTACTGAACAGGCTGAATCGCTGAGAGCCAAACCCGGCGTGCATGTCAACATTAGACAAGGCAGCGGGTAATTTACCATTCGGACCAGGGCGGTCCGCAGTTGTTGCCTTTAATAGGGCTGGCATGTGCACACTGGTTTACTACAAAAAAGCAAAACGGCCATCAGTATAACTAAACCAAAGTGATCCTACTGGGTCGCCGAAGCGTTGAAAATACGCTGGCTGAGCGGGTGAATCCGACGATAAATCCACACTGCCGGAGCGGAAGCTATATTGACTTAACCATATACGCAGCCGCTGAGCTATAGGTTTTAGCGAGCGATAGAGAACTCAAACTAATTACGGGCCGCATCGAACGGGGTTGCCCGACGGTAGTGGCTACTATACCGTATCGGAGGATCGGTCCCGAACAAGGGCACTGTATGCAAGGTGAAGT
>JAQBNX010000308.1 GCA_028288385.1 Spirosoma sp. | reverse complement strand
CTACCGTTGAAGGTCCGAATACCCCGATAAGAAGCCGGTTTTAAACCGCTAAGCGTTTGGCCTATTTTCAGTAAGAAAGGCAACGCTTGAGCCAGCAAAACAGATGAAGTAACGCTTTACCATTACAGGAGCTTGTCGGGTGTTATGGGCAATTCCCGAATGCGTTTGCCGGTCGCATTGAAAACGGCATTAGCAACGGCAGCCGCTACGCCAACAATGCCCACTTCGCCGATGCCTTTTACCCCTAATTTATTGGAGGCCGTATCCTCTTCCCGGATAAACATGGCATCCATACGGCCAATGTCCAGATTGGATGGAACGTGGTAGTCTGCTAATGAACGGGTTACAAAGTTGCCCCAGCGCGGGTCAACAACAGACTCCTCGGTGAGCGCCATCCCAATGCCCCAGACGTTGCCACCAATAATCTGCGAACGGGCTGTTTTGGGATTTAGAATTTTGCCGGCTCCAGTCACTGCCAGAAAACGGGAAACCCTGACCATGCCCGTCGATTTATTCACCATTACCTCGGCAAAGTTGGCATTAAAGCTATGCGATGAAAAGTCTTCGGCCGTTTCGGGTGCTTTGGAGTCAACTCTTGTCTTGAAATCACTAATCTTTTCAGAAACCATTAACTGCGCAGCCGTCGGTCGGGCAAAATACTGTTTGCCCGACCGGGCAATGAGCTCATCCGTAATCTTTATGCAGGCATCATTCACTACGTTGGCATAGCTTGTTGCGCCCACCGAACCCACGGCACCAGCCGCCGGAGGAAGGTCAGAATCGCCCAGCTTAACGGTTACTTTATTCAGGGGCAAATCCAGCGCATCGGCGGCTGTCTGGGCCAGAATGGTGTATGTTCCCGTTCCCAGGTCGGCAGCGGCCAGTTCAATGGTTGCCGTTACGTCGCTGCCCTCCCGCTTCAGTTTTACCACGGCCGAACTGGGCCGCTGATGGGCCGGATACGTACCACAGGCAACGCCGTAACCAATCAAAAAATTACCCTGTTGCTGCGTGCCCGGCTCTGGCCTGCGCTTTTCCCACCCAAATGCTTTGGCTCCTTCCTGTAAACATTGAACCACGGTTCGCGAGGACCACGGTTTGCCATTGGACGGATCACGCGCCGGCTCGTTTTTAATACGTAATTCAATGGGGTCCATGTTGAGCTTATAGGCCAGTTCATCCATGGCCGACTCCAGGGCAAAGCTCCCCGTCGATTTTCCCGGACCGCGGGTGTAGGTCGGCAGGATCAGGTTCATGGGCACAACCCGGTACGTAATGAGCGAGTTGGGAACGTCGTACATGATTTTGGAACAGTCACCGCAGGGCTCCACAAACTCTTCCTTACTAGCGCAATGGGTCGTAATTTCATGCGCCAGCGCCGTTAGTTTTCCCTCTTTTGTAGCCGCCAGACTTACTTTCTGGTAATTCCGCTGCCGCAATCCAACCGAGTTAACCATTTGCTGGCGGGTAAGGGCCAGCTTAACGGGGCGGTTCACCATTTTAGCCGCAACGGCCGCCAGCACCAGGTTTGCCCACTGGCCACCTTTGGAACCAAACCCACCCCCTATATACGGCGAAACGATTCGGACATTTTCGGGCTTCAGGTTGAGCGTGGCAGCGGCTGCATTTTGTGCCCCGTTTACAATTTGCGAGCTGTTGTACAGAGTAACGTTTTCGCCATTCCATTCGGCAATGGTGGCGTGGGGTTCCAGCGGGTGATGGTGCTCAATAGGTGTGGCATACACCTCTTGCACCACATATGCTGCCGAACGCAGGGCTGCAGTTGTATCGCCCCGCTGTTCATCTTTCGAGTCTTTTGGGGAGACAGCCTCTTTGGCCAGTTTTTCAAAATCGACTCTGGGTGTGGTCTTCTCGTAATCTACTTTGATCAGGCGCGAAGCATGGCGGGCCTGTTCAAACGTGTCGGCAACGACCATGCCGATGTGCTGTCCATAAAACTCGATATCCGGACTTTGCAGCATGGCACCTCCCCGAATACCGCCTTTTACATTAAGTTTGGGTGCATTTTTATGGGTAATCACGGCCAGCACACCCGGCGACTTTTCGGCATCGGTGGTATCAATCTGCTTAATCGTGCCGGCCCCAACGGTGCTTTTGAAAATAACCGCGTAGGCAACATTTTTAACGGGGTGGTCCGTCGAATAGTCTGCTTTGCCAGTCACCTTTAAAATTCCGTCAATGCGACTGATGGGGGTGCCGGTTACCTTGTTTCCTTCTTGCATGGAATGGGATGATTAAAGAATCAGGACTTGTGGCCGTCCATGGCTACCAGCAGGGCTCTGACAATGCTCCGGTTGCCCAGTTCTACTTTGAACTTATTGTGTTCCAATGGCTTTGCGTCGGCCATTTCGGCCGCTGCCGCCAGTTTAAAATTGGCTTCGGTGGCTTCTTTACCGACGAGCATTTTTTCGGCTTTCAAGGCACGCCAGGGTTTGTGGGCTACGCCACCCAGCGCAATGCGGGATTGAACAATCCGGTTTCCGTCCATTTCCAGGGCGGCTGCCACCGATACCAGGGCAAACGCATAGGAAGCGCGGTCGCGCACTTTCAGGTAGTAGGATCGGTCGGCAAACTTGTTCTGGGGCAGTTCAATAGCCGTGATTAATTCCCCATGATTCAGATTGGTGTCTTTTTCGGGCGTATCGCCGGGCAGCCGATGGAAGTCGGTAAACGGAATGCTCCGTTCCTGTCCGGCTGCATTCTGGACTTTGACGACGGCATCGAGTGCGGCAAGGGCAACGGCCATATCGGACGGATAAACAGCTACGCATTTCTCCGACCAGCCGAAGATGGCGTGCATTCGGTTTATGCCTTCCAGTGCGCCACAGCCGGACGGTCCGTCGATACGGCCCGGCTCGCGTTTGTTGCAGGGCATGGCCACCTCATAAAAATAGGGGCAGCGAGTGCGCTGCAACAGGTTGCCGCCGTTGGTCGCCATGTTCCGGATCTGGCCCGATGCACCGGCCAGTATAGCCTGACTGAGCAGCGGATAATTTTGCCGGACCAGCGGATGATTGGCAGCATCGGTATTCTTGCCCAGACCGCCGAGCGAAATGCCGCCCTGGTTAGCTCCGCTTGCAATAGGCCTGATCTGGGTAAGACTCAGCCGGCTAATGTCAACCAGCTCATCGGGTCGCTCCACATCTTCCTTCATCAGGTCCAGGAGGTTGGTGCCGCCCGCCAGAAACTTTGCCTGGGGATTGCCTGCCAGTTGCTGTACGGCCGACGTTACGTCTTTGGCAGTCGTGTATTTGAATGGTCTCATGGGTGCTGGGTGATAGATTAGCCGACCAGTTGCCAAGTCTGCTCCACAGGTTTTCCGCTGTGAACTTCCTGGATGGCAGCAACGATATTTGGGTAGGCACCGCAACGGCACAGATTCCCCGACATCCGCTCGCGAATCTCCTCGATGGACAGTTGAACCGGTCCGGGCTTTTGGCGGATATTTTCGGTCACATAACTCGCGTCCCCGTTTTTGGCTTCCTCCAGCAGGGCCACCGCCGAACAGATTTGTCCCGATGTACAGAACCCGCACTGGAAACCATCGTGTTTTAGAAAAGCTGCCTGCATGGGATGCAGACGGTCCAACGATGGTGCGTCGCTCGAACCGGCATTGCCCTGCGCCAGTCCTTCAATCGTTTTGACAGACCTGCCTTCGCAGCTTGCCGCTAGCGTGAGGCATGACAAAACCCGGCGGCCGTCAACAATCACGGTACAGGCTCCGCACTGCCCCTGGTCGCAGCCTTTTTTGGAACCGGTCAGTTCGAGTCTTTCGCGCAGGGTATCCAGCAACGTCATTCGGGAATCGACCATCAGCTTCCTAACCATGCCATTGACCTTAAACGATACGTTAACCCCGTTTTCTATGGTTGCCGGTGCAAGCGAGCCGGATGATGGAGGTAGCGATCGGGAAAAAACCTGCTCGGCAGCCGCTGACTGCGCAGCCAGCATGCCGCCACCGGCTAAAGTCAGCAGTTTCAGAAAATGACGCCGGTTTACACCCGTATCCAGAATTTCGTCGAGGTCCTCGGGCATCAGGTCTTCGAACAGCTTCTTTTCGTCCTCGGTCAATTGAGGTGTTTCGTTTTCGTCCTTCATGCCGATCTTAGGAAAATCAATTTTTAACTATAAAAGGTTGTGGAGGCTAGTTGTTACGCATTGGCATCATAATCAGCGGTTCTGGCCTGTTTACCAGGAGCAAGACTTTTATTTCGCTTTTTCTTCTGCCTTAGGTTTTAACGTACCACGGGCAATGGGTTCCGGCTTTGATTTGGGCGTAACGAAGCGCAGCAACGTAGCGGTTGGAAACTCAGCCTTTGGCGCTTTAGTGATGAGCAGCTGATAGGACCGGGTGCCGATAATCGGGTTGTAATACGTCATGAACTGACCGGATTCCTGAGCCAGTCCCCAGTTGGCGACTGGTTCTTTGCTTAGCAGCGTCTGATCTTCCTCCGACAGGGCCGCATAAGCGGTATCCGGCTCAAAGCGCTTGTCGGTAATGTCACTAATTAAAGAAACAACTTTTGGTGGGGTGGGCGTGGCGGGTTTGGTCTGCGCTACAGCTGACGAGCCCATCAGCAATACCGTTATTAGGCTTACTAGTTGGTTCATGGTTGTATAAAGTTGATGCGGTGAAAATTCCCCGCTTTCTTTACCAACAAACCAGGATATACCGGTAATTGCTTTTTTTATTCAGCGATTTGTCCACTTGTTTGACCCGAACATTACCAGTTCACGGTTAATCGTTGGCCTGCCTTCAGGGAAATGGATTTGGTTTTGTTGGCGCTGATGAGTTTGGTCTGGCCACCCGTTTCAGAGTAGATCGTTACGGTTCTAAGTCGGTTACCGGCCCATTCCATTGCCAGTTCGTAGCCGCCCCGCGCCCGCAGTCCCTTAA
>JAQBNX010000258.1 GCA_028288385.1 Spirosoma sp. | reverse complement strand
AATACAACGAATTTGGCAATTAGCCAAATAAGAGACAGTTTGCAACTGGCTTCAGATGCAGCTAAAATTATGTTTGAATCCGCTACAGTTCCAGTGGGAAAGTCATCATTTAGCAGAAGTAAAATGGGTGACAATGGAACAGGGGCGGTATATGTCTATTATGATGCCAACGGGGATGCAATTTATGTCGGGCAAACTGGCCGGTACGTAAAATCCAGACTATACGATAAGACATCACCTCACGCACAAAAAGCCTGGTATAACAATTGGGTTGAAATGCGCTTCCTGCCAATGCAGAAGGATGCAGATCGTTTGGTACTCGAATTTCTGCTTATTATAGCTTACCAGCCCCCTAATAACCTTAAACCTAGTTCTATCAACGTAAAAGATTTATTTCGTCTGTAATATTTGATGAATCATAAAATGGATAACTAGGAGAATACCTATCTCTCTATAACTATAGATCTGCTGGAATCATACACGAACGCACCGTCCGCAGGTTCAAGTTGAGATGAATTATAAGAAAAGTTCATTTTGGAAGCCCAGCATGACCATTATTAGGTGTTGACCATTAGATGCGGAAACGGTTGATAAGTGTGTTATCTATGTTTCATGTCGATATTCGGGATTGTAAAATTTAGCTTCAGAAGGATGCAACTGAATTCAACCTGATTGATGAAATCGAACGGCGGGGCATCACTAAAGGCAATAAAGTTTCGACATTTGAGCCCCCACTAAACATTCTTAAACTGGTTATGCTGTAGCTTGATAAGTACAGAAACAACTTCCCTAACCAATGTATCTGACGCGTATCGGGGTTTGCTGCCCTCGCATCACTTCAGAAACTTCGCTACGTTCTCTTTGGTGACTAGTTGAAACGGAATGAGCGTTTGCTTGTCATAGGCCTGACCGTTGGCCGCTTTGATAGCCGTTTCAATAGCTTTCGATCCCTGCTGCTCGGCGTTCTGGAAAACCGTAGCGTCTAAAGTCCCCTTTTTGACGGCCTGCAGTGCATCGGGAATGGCATCTATGCTCACGACAATGACTTTAGCCTTTAGACCAGCATCGGTCAGCGCTTTTACGGCTCCCAATCCCATTTCATCATTGTGGGCGAAGACCGCGTTAATCTGTGAACCATAGGATTGAATCCAGTTTTCCATCAGCGACATTCCTTTGGCCCGGTCCCACTCGCCCGTCTGATGCGCCAGGAGTTTCAGACCTGGGTATTGCTTCAGAACCTCCCGGGCGCCCTGCTCCCGTTTGATCTGGGCGGCCTGCCCCATGTAGCCATGTATCATCAGTACATTGCCTTTGCCACCCAATTTGTCAGCAATGAATTTCATAGCAATCCGGGCCGATTCCACATCATCTGACCCAACAAAGGCCGACGGTTTGATGCTGGTTTCTGAATTGACGTTGATGATTGGAATTTTGGCGGCCAGCGCTTTTGTCACGGCGGGCGAACTGGCCTCGACCTCGCAGGGATTCATGATAATTGCGTCTACGTTCTGCGCAATAAAGCTCTCCACCTGCTCCACCTGTTTCAAAGCCGACCGCTCCGCATCGACCGTAATCAGTTCAACGCCCGCGGCCTCAGCTTTTTTGGCCATTTCGTCATGAACATTAACGATGAACTCATTTTGCATGCTGAGCATGGTAACTCCCACAACCAGTTTTTTTTCACCATCCTGCCCTTTTTCATTCGTTGCCGCCTGATTACAACCCATGAGCAACGTAGCACTAAATAGGGAAGCGATAATCAGGTTTAGATAAATAGGTCTCATTTCGATAAAATCTGAAGGTGGATTTATTCGGTACCCGGCCGGTTGACGCTGTCCAGCACAACAGCGCCAATAATAATGGTGCCCATAACGACCTGCTGGTAGTAGGATGTTACGTTGAGCAGATCCAGACCATTGCTGATTACGCCAATGAGCAACGCCCCAATCAACGTTCCCGTCATGGTGCCGGTGCCGCCCGAGGTGCTGGTGCCGCCAATGATGGCAGCGGCAATGGCATCTAATTCAAAACCCGTTCCGGCGTTAGGCTGGCCCGTTGTTATACGCGAAGTGAGCAGAATACCCGCCAGCGCGGCCAGCCCTCCACATAGCGTGTAGACAATCATCTTTACGGTACTCAATTGGATGCCCGAGGCTCGGGCGGCCTGTTCGTTGCCGCCAACGGCATACATATACCGGCCTATCACCGTCTTATGCAAAATAACGGAGCAGATAAAGAACGCCACAATCAGGATGATAATAAGCGTGGGTACGCCGAGAATTTTGCCGCCACCAATGAAGTTAAACGAATCGGACAGGTTAGACACGGGACGCCCTTTGCTCAGAATCAAGGCCAGTCCCCGGCCAATAGTCATGGTGCCGAGCGTAACGATAAAGGGCGGAACCTTACTTCGCGTAATAACCAATCCATTAAACGCCCCAAAAAGCAAACCCGCCAGTAAGCCAATAGCCACGGGAACAACTACCGGATATGTATCGGGATGCGCGAACGTAGCGGCAACCACACCGGCAACGGCCACCATCGACCCGATGGACAAATCGATGCCGCCCGTGATGATGACGAACGTAACGCCAAACGCCAGCAGGGCATTGATAGACACCTGCGTCACGATAATCATTAGGTTCTGAATGGTTAAGAACCGGGGCGTAATGAAGGAGAGCACAAGACAAATGCTAATGAACGCCAGCATGAGACCGTACTTATTGATGCCCCTAAGGCGTGTTTTGTAGGAATGGCCAACTTTATTGACATACGTATTGATCCCGTTCTCCATTGGTGTTTTCAAAAAGTGGGCGATTAAGGCTGCATCGCATACCGCATAATCGTTTCCTGCGTTGCTTCATCTTTTGATAGCAGGGCTGTCTGCTTACCTTTTGACAGCACCAGCACCCGGTCGCTCAGACCGAGCAGCTCGGGGAGTTCCGACGAAATCAGCACAATGGCGATACCAGCCGCTTTCAACCGGGCAATTAACTTATAAATCTCCGCTTTTGCTCCTACGTCGATGCCTCGGGTTGGTTCGTCGAGGATAATCAGCGATGGGGACGCCAGCAAGACTTTGCCAATAACGACTTTCTGCTGATTGCCACCACTAAGGTAAACGACCTTTTGGCTCGGTCCAGTCGCCTTTATTCGCAGGTCGGCCATCATTGTGGTAGCCGCTTCTGACTCCTTCCGGCTCCCAATCAGTAAGCCGCTAGTGTAGTTCGATAAGCTAGCCAGGGTCATATTATACTGAACGGACAGGCCCGGAATGAGCCCGACCTGCTTCCGATCTTCGCTGACGTAACCAATGCCCGCCTGGATGGCTTCCTGCGGAGAGGTGATGGCGGTTGGTTTACCCTTAATACAGACCGTGCCCGCATGAATGCGATCCAGTCCAAAAATAGCGCGGGCAATTTCCGTTCTCCCGACTCCCATCAGGCCTGCCATGCCCAGCACTTCGCCCGCATGAACGACAAAATTGATATTAGAAAATTTACCCTTACTACTGAGATTGTTCACCGATAAAACCTCCTCTCCCTGTTGGCTTTCCGACTCGGGAAACAGGGTGTCCAGTTCCCGGCCAACCATCATGGTAATCAGGGCGGCTTCGTCCAGGTCAGCGGCTGGTTTGGTACCTATGTAGTTGCCATCGCGTAGAACGGTGATGGTGTCGGCAAGGGCAAAAATTTCATCCATTCTGTGCGAGATGTAAATGATTGCTACACCTTTTCTGGTCAGTTCACGAATGATACCAAAGAGCGTGGTGACCTCTGTGGCAGCAAGGGCCGAGGTCGGCTCATCCATGATAATCACCTTAGCCTGATTGGATATGGCTTTTGCAATCTCAACCATTTGCATCTCGGCCACGCTTAACTCCTTCATTCGGGCATCGGGTCGGATCGAAACCCGCATTTGCTCCAGCAGTTCGCGAGCCTGTTTTTCCAGATGACGGTCATTTAACCAGTCAAACAGCCTGCCGTTTGTTTCCCGACCAAGAAAAATATTTTGTGCTACAGTCAACTCAGGCACGGCTAGTATCTCCTGGTGAATCATGGAGATACCACTTTTCAATACGTCATGAACGCTGCCGACCTTGAAGGGATAACCGTCAAAATTGATTTGGCCCGAATCGGGCGTCAGCAGACCCATCAGGATCTTCATAAACGTCGATTTCCCGGCACCGTTTTCGCCCATGAGCGCGTGTACCTCACCTTTTCGTAGGCTCAACTGCACGTTGTTCAGGGCCTTAACGCCCGAAAACGTTTTTGTCAGTCCGCGTACCTCGAGAATGTTGTTTGGTTCTAGGGGCATGAGAAAAAGTTACGGGCTGTTTTTATCCAAAACTACGCCCATGTAGTTTAGATAAAAACAGCCCGTTCAACCAATTTTTTTACTGGGCGAACTCCTCCACACCGGTCTCTTTCCAGCTTCGGGTAGCGGCCGACTCCAGCACGGCTTCACAAACTTTTTGAGTTTCCAGCGCGTCCTGGAAGGTTGGTGAGCAGGGCTCACCCGTTTCCAGGCTTTTCATAAAATCGGCTACCTGGTGCGTAAATGTGTGCTCATAGCCAATGCTCGTTCCTGGAATCCACCACCGATTCATGTAGGGTTGATCGCCGTCGGAGATGTGAATCGACCGCCAGCCTCGAACCACCGACTCATCGGCATGGTCAAAGTACTCCAGCCGGTTCATATCGTGCAGGTCCCAGCGGATGGATGCGTGTTCGCCATTAATTTCTAACGTGTACAACGCTTTATGACCACGCGCGTAGCGGGTCGCTTCGAACAGGCCCAGCGAACCATTAGCAAAATGGCAATGGAATACACACGCATCGTCGATACCCACTTTCTGTACTTTACCGGTCAGTTGGTGAACGCGTTCCTTCACGAATGTTTCGGTCATGGCCGATACGTCGGTGATGCTGCCGTTCAGCCACATGGCCGTGTCGATGCAGTGGGCTAGCAGATCGCCCGTCACGCCTGACCCAGCCGCGTCGGCATCCAAACGCCAGAGGGCAGTGCCTCCCTGCGGCAGATCGGCATTGATGGTCCAGTCCTGAAGGAAGTTGGCACGATAGTGAAATATCTTACCCAATTTACCCGAATCAACGATTTGCTTGGCCAGCGTAACGGCCGGAACCCGGCGGTAATTATACCAGACGGTATTGGCAACACCCGCTTTTTCAATGGCTTCTACCATTTGCTCACCCTCTGCTACGGTCCGGGCGAGGGGTTTCTCGCACAGAATCATTTTACCGGCTTCAGCAGCCGCAATGGCGATGACCGCATGGGTGTCGTTTGGCGTACAGATGTCGACCGCGTCAATATCGTCGCGGGCAACAAGCGCGCGCCAGTCGGTCTCAAATGACTCGTAGCCCCACTGCTCGGCAAACGCTTTTACTTTTTCGGCATCGCGCGAACAAACCGCTTTTAGTACGGGTACATATTCCTGTTCCGGAAAAAAGTGCGGCACCTGGTTGTAGCCATTGGAGTGGATACGGCCCATGAGACCGGTTCCAATCAAACCAATGCGTAACTCTTTTTTTGTGGCCATTGTCGAGGTTTAGTTTTTAGGATGGAACAAGTTTATTGGGCTTCGTACCAGCCATGTTGCTGACGGACTTTTACCATCGTAGCCAGAATGTCGTTCCAAGTCTGCTGACTATTCATGACGCTGTTGGGGAACATACAACCATCCCAGCAAATGTGCCGGAATGCTTTGGTGAGTTCACCGTTTTCATTACGCAGCCAATAGCCCGCATCATGAACCACATCCAGTTTACCGTTTGGGTCCAGTGCCTGACAGTGGCGACCGGTTTTATCGTGCGAACCCGACCCAAAGACGGTTCCATCGTTCTGGGCAACGTGGAAGTCGATGGTCCAGGGCCGTAAGGCTTTCGTGATGGTTTTGAGGGCTTCCTCCAGTGTATTCCGGTCACTCCAGTCGTAACCTTCGGGCAAAATCCGGTCCTGCTCACGGTTATAACCCATTGTGTAGAGCAGCGTATGCGCCATATCGGCCTGAAAACCCATGTTAGGCCGATCGACGGCTTCCAGGGTTTCGAGCATGGTTTTCCAACTGTGCATACCACCCCAGCAGATCTCTCCCTCGGCGGCTAATTTCTCGCCATAGCCGGCCGCTACGTCGCAGGCTTCACGGAACGTCTGTGCAATTAATTTGGAATTCCCGGCGGGATCGGCATCCCACGCCTGTGGCGAACTGGCCGAGTCGATTCGGATGACTCCACTGGGCCGAACGCCCAACTCACGCAGCCGCTGTCCAACATGGCAGGCCTTACGAATCATTTCGACAAACTGAGCGCGCTCTTCCTTGCTGCCCATTGCCGGGCTGCCCCAAATTGGCGCGACCATCGAGCCAATTTCAAGGTTATAGCCAGACACTTTGTCGGCCAGCCGTTTAAGATCGTCATCCGACATGTCGATGTCAAGGTGCGGACCCATCAGGCCAATGTCGACACCATCAAATTTGACCCCGTCTACCTCAGCGGCTGCCGTCATTTGGAGCATCGTATCGAACGGAATAGGTGGCTCGGAATCAGGGCCTTTTCCCACGATACCCGGCCAGGTAGCGTTGTGGAGTTTAGGATAGTTATTTTCGTTCATAGGAAAGTGTAGAAAAGCCTTAAGATGATACGGTTAGAGCCGGTTTCGTTACGTAAAGACCTGCCTCTATAAGTATCATCTGCAAGCCGGTTATTGAAAGGGTTAGAGTGTTAAATCGGGATTATTGGGGCCAAAGTGTTTCAGTATGACGATTGGGTCGGTCGTGGATGGGTTCACAATCGTAACACCTTCCATAGCCGCCTTTTCGCTCACGAAGAACTCATCGTTGGTCAGTTGTCCATAGCGGATCAGGGCTGGTGTTTCAATATCCCACACGCCTAGTTTGCCGTGCCCCTGCATCACAATCAGGCCATAAGCAGCACTATCTTTGATTGTTACGGTAGTGCCCGGCATAACGGTCAGTTCTTTTGCACTGAACGCATCGGATTTGTAGCAAACCCAGTTTTCAACGTAGCCTTCGGCCTTCATAGCCGCTACGTCCCGGACAGGTTTTGGCACCATAAACCGGTTGGCCATCATCTGCGGGTCAACGTTCAGGTCCCAGTCGATGGCTTCTAGTAGCTGATCGAAATCGCCAATCCGGTCTTTGGGTGTACCATTCCACAGCAACTCTTCGGGAATAATCGCTTCATTCACCAAGGATTGGTACATGGCAAAGACGTCAGACGCTTTCTGAGGCTCATACGTACACAAGCTGCCCGGTGCATGAAGCAGCCCGGGCGGCACGTCCCAGCCAGTGCCGGGTTCCAGCCGGTAGGCGGATGAGTAATTGGTAATCTTGTTGTCGCCTTTTGTGAAGTTTACCAGGCACTCGCGAATCTGTTCTTTAGTCGTGCCAGGAGCAATACCAATAAACGTATACGGGAAATCGCCCCCGTGATTATTTAACTGGGGCGGGAAGTAATACGCTTCGGGCTTGCCCAACTGACCAATGAGGGCGGCCTGCTCGTCGTTATGATGCAGGTGATGCGGCAGTGGCCCCATATTGTCGAAAAACTTGGAATACATAGGCCACTTGCCATACTCATCCCAAAGCCGGTCGCCAATCAATTCACCTTTGAGTTCGTCGATAGCGTCTCTCAATAAAAACAACACGTCTTTGTCACCGTTTTCGAAGACCACGGCACTGAGACCCTCATGTTCGCCGGTTAGCGGTCCGTTTTTCGCGGGGGTGGTTGATGAGAGCCAGCGCTCGTCAATGCCGCCCCGCTCCCCACCCAG
>JAQBNX010000223.1 GCA_028288385.1 Spirosoma sp. | reverse complement strand
GGTGGGCGCCAGTCCCTGTTTGTTAACACACGGGGCCTGGAAGTGCGGGGCACAATTGCCCGGAAGTTGGGCTTCTATTCGTTCTTCGCCGACAACCAGGCGGTTTACCCCGAATACATTAAGGCTTATGGGCGTATCTATAGTCGCTCTGGTGATCAAAGCGTTTCGGCACCGGGCGAAACGTTTGTTAAGCCATTTAGCAATCACGGTGTAGACTTCATTTCAGCGCGGGGCTACATTACGTTCAAAACCCTGAATATAATAAACGTCCAGTTTGGCCACGACCGTAATTTCTTCGGCAACGGCTTCCGGTCGGTACTCTTATCAGACAACAGCCCCTCATCGCTATTCCTCAAACTTTCGACACGGCTTGGTCCCCGCATTCAATATACGAACCTGTTCATGCAGCTTCAGAACACACAAGCCCCTTTGTTTGTGTCGGGGGTTGAGCGCCTGATCCCACCCAAGTTTGCAGCCATGCACCACTTGAGTGTTAATGTCAATGACCACATAAACTTTGGTGTATTTGAGGCCGAAGTTTTCAGCCGCGACCGGCTTGACCTGTCTTACCTCAATCCGGTAATTTTCTACCGGTATGTCGAGTCGAGCCAGGGCAGTGCCGACAACGCTATGATCGGATTGGATTTTAAGGCAAACTTCCTATCGCACTTTATGGTCTATAGCCAGCTAATGCTGGATGAATTTCTATTCAAAGACTTAACGGCTGGCAAGGGAAGCTGGACAAACAAGTTTGCGCTGCAAATTGGCGGAAAATACATTGACGCGTTCAACGTGCCCAATCTTGACTTGCAGGTTGAAATGAACCTGGCGCGGCCTTATACCTACTCGCATGAAAAATCAGCTACGGGAAGTGCAGGACAAACCAACTATGCTAATTCCAGCCAGCCAATGGCTCATCCGCTCGGCGCTAATTTTGTAGAAACTCTCGGCATTGTTCGGTATCAGCGAAAGCGATTGTCAGCCAATGGAATAATTGGGGTTATGACCTACGGAACGGACCCCCCAGGGCTGAATTACGGCGGCAATATCCTGCTTGACTATAGTACGCGCTTTCGGAGCGAGGGAAACTTTATTGGGCAGGGCCGTAAAACGCTCGTTACGTATGCTGACCTGAGAGGCTCCTACATGATTCGGCACAATATTTTCCTTGAAGGTCGATTTCTCTTTCGCTATCAGGACAGCCAGGCCAGGGACAATACGTATAGCAGCCAGGTAACCACACTGGCGCTACGCTGGAACCTGCCCTACCGCAACTGGGTGTTTTAAATAGTATAAACTTGTAGAGTTAAAGGCAAAGGGCAAACTTTACAGCTTTATGACGTTACAATTTTTCCACTGTATTAATGCTTGACCTTATCCGCCATGAATTGTCCGAGGCCCGGTCTGTTTTAGATGACTACATCAGTCGGCCAGAACACCTCACTGCCATTGAACAGGCCGCCCGGCTTATGGCCGACGCTCTCACAAGTGGCCACAAGATTATCTCCTGCGGCAACGGCGGCTCCCACTGCGACGCTATGCACTTTGCCGAAGAACTCTCCGGCCGCTACCGCAACGATCGCCGGTCGCTGGCCGCCATTGCCATATCCGATTCCAGCCACATCACCTGCGTAGGCAACGACTACGGATACGATGCTATTTTTTCGCGGTTTATTGAGGGCCTGGGCAATGAGGGCGACGTATTAATGGGCATTAGCACGAGTGGTAACTCGGTCAATATAATCAGGGCTGTTGAGGCCGCGCGACAGCAAGGGATGAAGGTTATTCTGCTTACGGGCAAAGATGGTGGAAAACTGGCAGGGCAGGCCGACGTTGAGATTCGTGTACCGCATTTCGGCTACGCTGATCGCATACAGGAAGTTCATATCAAGGTTATTCACTTGTTTATCCTGCTGATTGAGAAGCTGGTGATCGGCTAATTACAGAGCCAGAACACTTATAATGGCGACATTATGTAGGAATATTTCTGGATGGAGCGAACGGTTAGTAGTCTCCTCCGGCTCCGCCCCCACCAAAACTTCCGCCCCCAAAACCACCAAAGCCTCCACCGCCGTCTCCCCCAAAGCTGCCCCCACCCGAACTACCTCCCCAGCCGGAGTACGTCGATGTGGGAAAGAACACCGGCGGGAAAAATCCACCACCCCGGTTACGGTTGTTGCCGCCCCCACCACCCCGGTTTCGGCGGGCAATGATAAAGATGATAATCAGGAAAACAAACAAAATAGGTAGTATAGACCCACCATTATCGTTGGTATCTCTCTTTGGGTCGCCTTTATATTCACCAGCCGCACGCTGGAAAATCTCGGTTGTGGCGGCATCTAATCCTTGATAATAGGCCTGCTGCCGGAAAGCGGGCGTAATCAGATTGGTAATAATGCGTTTGGCAATGGCATCGGGAATGGCACCTTCCAGACCGTAGCCAACGGAGATATACACTTTGCGTGTTTGGGTTGCCCAGGCAATCACAATGCCATTGTTTTTACCCTGCTGCCCCACACCCCACTTACGCCCTACCTGAAACGCAAAATCACCAATGGGATACGGTTCTGTTGTTTTGACAATGACGATCGTAACCTGCGACGAGGTAGAATCATTATAGGTCCGTAACTTCTGTTCGAGTTGCCCGCGTTCGTTGCTGCTTAAAATCCCCACAAAATCATTGACCAACCGGGGTGGGTTTGGCTTATTCGGAATGACCGAATCGGCAGTTGATCCGTTGTCAGTATCGGAGGTATTCTGTGCCGACAAGCACATGGGTAACGCTATCAGCAACAGCAGCAAGGCCAGCCGGACAGATCGGGCTACGTTAAAGAATAAAATGGGTACGTTCACGGAAGTGTCAGTCAATCGAAATGTCGTCGGCGAGTTCGTTGGTATCGGTTTGGCCATCGTACGGAAAATATTGCCGCAACTGTTGCCCGGCCCGCTCAATGCCTACACTTAATCCTTCGACGTATGCGCCATTAGCAAAATGGCTTCGGAGCAGGTCCTTAATGCTTTCCCAGAAGCCTGCCGGTACTTTGGCGTCAATTCCTTTGTCGCCCAGTATGGCAAACTTCCGGTCGACATGAGCCAGGTAAAACAACACTCCGTTCTGAGCCTTGGTCTGGTGCATACCCAATCGGGCAAACACCTCTATTGCCCGTTGCACGGGATCTGCTACCGGACAATTGGGCTCGATATGCACCCGAATCTCTCCCGACGTAGCTTTCTCAGCCTGCCGGATGGCATCCACAATGCGCTGTTGCTCGTCGGGTGTGA
>JAQBNX010000872.1 GCA_028288385.1 Spirosoma sp. | reverse complement strand
GAAATACCAGGTCGTTTATTTTTAAAAGGATGGATAAAATTACCGCTGCACTAGGCCGAACACCCCAACGAATCGCTGTTTTCCGGGCGCTTAAACTCGGTGATCTGCTGTGTGCCGTGCCTGCTTTCCGGGCGTTGCGACGGGCCTTTCCGCACGCACACATCGCCCTGATTAGCCTGCCGTGGGCTGCGGAATTTGTAGCCCGGTTCACCAACTATTTCGACGAATTTATCCCCTTCCCGGGCTGGCCCGGCTTGCCCGAACAACCCCTTGACCCGGCCCGAACGGTCCAGTTTCTGGCCGAAATGCAGGCCCGGCAGTGGGATGTTGTTTTACAACAGCAGGGCAACGGTACCCTGGTCAATGCCATGCTCGCCTTGTTTGGGGCTGGGGTGGTGGGCGGTTTTCATCCCACCCACCACCCGGAACGCTTTGCCCCCAATCCGGACCTGTTCCTGCCTTACCCCGATCAGGAACACGAAGTAAAACGCCATGTTAACCTGATGGAGTTTTTAGGATTGCCGACCCAGGGCTTACAACTGGAGTTTCCTCTCTCAGAAGTGGACCAAACAGCGGCCCAACAACTTCTGTCCCTGTACAACCTTACCCCAGGACATTACGTGTGTCTGCATGTGGGAGGCATATCGGGGCGTCGGTGGCCATCGGCAAATTTTGCTGCGGTAGGAAACGTCCTGGCCCAATGGGGCCTGACAATTGTCTTGACCGGTACAGTGGGCGAAGCCTTCGTTGTGGAGGAAGTTCGCCAGCAGATTCATTATCCAACAGTAAGCCTGGTGGGTCAAACAGAGTTGGGTACGCTGGCAGCTTTACTCAAACAGTCTGCCCTCCTGGTGAGCAATGATACGGGCGTATCGCACGTAGCGGCTGCCAGTGCCGTGCCTAGTGTTGTCATATTTACCTCGGCCGACCCGGCCGAATGGGCACCCCTCGACCATGAGCAGCACCGCGTTGTGCTGGAAACGGAGCCCGATTCGGTCGAGCGGGTTATTATGGAAGCAACCAGATTCATTACGCCCTCCCGTCAAACGAGTGCCCAACTGTAACATTCCCATTCAGCCACTATCATGCAAAAACTCAACATTCTCATCTGGCATATTCACGGTGCCTATTTAACCGCCATAACCTCAGCCGAACATAACTGGTACGTACCCGTCAACGAACAACAAACAGAAGGTTATGCCGGGCGGGGTAAGGATTCCACCATGCCTGCGTATGTGCGCGAGGTAGCCGCCGAAAACGTGCGGAACCTGCCACTCGATCTGATTATTTTTCAGACACCCCGCAACTACCAGATAGACCAATATGAGATTCTCTCGGACGAGCAACGGCAATTGCCTAAAATCTACCTTGAGCACAACAGTCCCGAACCGCACCCCACCGACTCCTTGCACCCAACTGCCCATGACACGGGCGTAACCCTGGTGCACGTTACGCACTACAACCGGCTCATGTGGAACAACGGCCAGGCCCCCACCTATGTAGTCGAGCATAGCGTGGCTATCGACCTAACCATTCGGTATGAAGGACAGCGGCAGGAAGGTATTATTGTTGTCAATGAAATTGGCCGGCGGGGCCGAATGGCTGGTTTCGACCTGTTTGAGCAACTCCGGCAGCGTGTGCCCATTACGGTTGTTGGCATGAAATCGGCCGAGGTAGGAGGCATTGGCGAGATTCACTACCGGCATCTGCACCGGCGCGTGGCCGAATATCGTTTTCTTTTCAGCCCCATGCGATATAGTAGCCTGCCGCTGGCCGTCATTGAAGCCATGACCATTGGCATGCCCATCATTGCACTGGCCACCACCGAACTCCCGACCGTCATCCAAAACGGGGTGCATGGGTACGTATCGGCAAACCCCGATGAACTCGCCGAACGGATGCAGTTTCTGCTCGACAATCCCGACGAAGCCAAACGCATGGGCGACAACGCCCGCCAATTGGCCTTGAGCCGGTTTGGGCTGGATCGGTTCGTGCGCGACTGGAACGCAGTGTTTGCCCATGTTTGCCGGGTTGTACCCACTGCATGAACTGTTTAACGAACCAGGGTCAAACGCCGGTGTTGTGTGGTTCGGGTGCTAACGCTTGAGGCAGGCTTGCCGGGGCAATCGGTGCCTACACTTATCCTGGATCTTAAACCAACGATAGGCTTCCAGCGTTACTTCACCTGGATTAGAGTTTGTCGTTGTGTATGTCTGCCCTGCCACCAAATCCCATAAACCAGACAGGTTTTTTTCAACATATTCTGTCAACGAGTCAAACCGGTTTGGTCGTTCTTAAACCGCTCCGCGACTCTGAACAGCAGGTTGTTGATTTCCTCTTTACGTATGCCAACAATGCCGCCCAGCAAATGGTAGGGCATAGCTATGAGACACTGGTCGACAAAGAAACCACTTTCCTGACTCTGCTGCCCTCGAGCAGAACGCTGGGGTTGTTCGATGCCTTTTGCCAGGTGCTCCAGACCGGGCAGGTCTATCACCAGCAGGAGGTAG
>JAQBNX010000194.1 GCA_028288385.1 Spirosoma sp. | reverse complement strand
GCATGATAAAGGTATTCTCGACGGTTTCCGGCTCCGACTCACCACGTTCAAACCGACCCAGAAGGTCTGCCGCCCGAATAACATCAAACCCGGCTGCCTGGAAGGCTTCGGCCGTTTTCTGGTTGCGGTCATAACCTACTACAACGCCGTCTTTGAGGGCCAGCAGGTTGCATGAGTCCGTCCACTGCTCACGCGCCCCAAATGGAAATTCGTTGTTTCCCGAGTAAATAAATTCTACAGGTTCGGTTGCACCAAGATCGTTTTGGCTAATGCCGGTAAGCAGATCTTCGAGGTTTTCGATTTCAATGGGTTTATGCTCCTGGCCCTTGACGAACTGCCTAATTTTCAGTTCTTCTGACACGTCTTCAGGAGCAAAAAAATGGATGACATCCCGTTTTTTCACTTCATCACCCGTGCGGGCCAGGGACCCGAGCAGCACCCATGCGTTACGTTTTACCTGCGTGAAAACCGTGTCGATGTGCATGTAGTCGCGCTTCTTGGGGATTTTTATGATTGTGACAGTATCAACCAGGTCTTTGGCGAAAACGAGCCGCATTACCTGTTGGGCTGCGTAGAGCGTCGTCCGTTCGCTAACGCCCACAATCAGGTGTCGTCGGGAAATCATCATCACGTCGCCCCCTTCGAGCGTTGAGCGGGTTACGTCGCGGTTAGCGTCGGCATCGGGCAACAGAAAGGCGTGTTCATTGTCGGGTATCTCAATAATTTTATCCCGGTAACCCGCAAAAAGTGGATGATTAAAAAAAATGTACTGCATGAGCAGGGCTTCGCGGGTACGCGCCAGTTTGGCGGGCTTATTGAGCAGGATATGGTCATTGATGACAATGCCAATGTCGCGCGTGAAAATAAAGTTGGGCAGAGGAGCAAACAGCATCGACTGGTCGGGCAGCGAACCGGAGATCATAATTTTGGCCAGTTCAGTGGGCTCATACTCATTCAGTTGCTCCTGCGTGCGGAAGGCGGTTCGTTCAATGCCGCAGATAGCTGCAATGAGTCGGGTTCGGATTAGCGGGTCCGCCATAATATCCGATAACAGACACTGAACATCCACTACTTTATCGGATCGGAAGTAATCGGCATGGTCGGGTTTGAAAAAGTTACGGTCAGAGTCGGGTCCGAGGCCTGCTATCTTACCACGCACCTTATCAGGGTCCAGAAAATAAAGCAGGATTTTAACGTAGTAATCGTATTCGTCCCGGCGCATCATGTCCAGGTGAACGATATCTTCGAAAAGCCAGTCCTGTGCTTTGGAGGGTATTACTTTGCCAAGCCCACGGTCGGGGCTGTGGATGAGCATGCGCCGGAGCGTACCTATTTCGGAGGAAACATGAATGTGGCCCGAAGGTGTGGCGGTGGGCTGGCCTTCTGACGACGTAATAACCGACGCCCTGGTTTGGGCAGTGTGTTTTCCGTTTTTCATTGGAACGAAGAAACCCACCCGTAAGGCAGGTTTGAAGTTGCAAGGTACAGTATCAGAAAAGGAAAAGAAACGCGCTGTTGGGACCAGCCAGGCTCCTGACGGCCTAATGCTTTCCTGCCCTACAGGCCAACGGTTTGAGTAAGGCGAGTGGATTTGGAGCGTACAGGTCAACTTTTAACAGCCTGATTTTGTTGTCCTAACAAAACAGATCCCGATTGATCTGTTAACTTTGTGGCTTAATCCAGGCCGATCCGATAGAATCTATTATGTTATCAATCAATAATTTACAAGCCTCCATCGGCGAAAAACAAATTTTAAAAGGGCTTAATCTGGAGGTTAACGCCGGTGAGGTTCACGCCATTATGGGTCCCAACGGTGCTGGCAAAAGTACGCTGGCATCGGTGCTGGCAGGTCGTCAGGATTACGAAGTAACGGGTGGCCATGTGCTGTTCGAAGGGCAGGATTTGCTGGATATGGCCCCCGAAGAGCGGGCGGCCGAAGGCATTTTTCTGGCGTTTCAGTATCCAGTGGAGATTCCTGGCGTGAGTACAACCAACTTTTTGAAAACAGCAATGAATGAAATTCGCAAGCATCGGGGACAGGATCCGCTCGATGCAGTGCAGTTTCTGAAGTTGATGAAAGAGAAAATGAAACTCGTTAACATCGATCAGTCACTGCTGAGCCGGTCGCTGAACGAGGGATTTTCGGGTGGAGAAAAAAAGCGAAACGAAATTTTTCAGATGGCCATGCTCGAACCGAAACTGGCCATCCTGGACGAAACGGATTCTGGTCTGGATATTGATGCCCTGCGCATTGTGGCTGAGGGCGTCAATACGCTGCGGTCGCCCTCCAGGGCTACCATTGTTGTAACCCACTACCAGCGGTTGCTGGATTATATCGTTCCGGATTTTGTTCATGTTCTTTACCAGGGACGTATTGTGAAGTCGGGCCCGAAAGAACTGGCTCTTGAACTGGAAGAGAAAGGGTACGATTGGATCAAGGCTGAAGTAGAAGCCAGCGTTTAAATTTTAGTTATTGAGTTACTCTACGCTTACCATTCATACGCTATAACAGTCGAGAAACTCATAAACGAATTATGAATCCCTCTTACGCATCATATAACGAGTTTAAGAATCAGTTGCTGTCGGCTTTCCAGTCGAACGAGAAAAGAATGAACGGGGCCAGTAAAACCCAGTTGCATCAGGTTCGTCGGGCGGCTCTGCATCAGTTCGATTTGCTGGGCTTTCCCACCATTCGAAACGAGGAATGGAAATACTCGAACGTAGCAAACCTGCTCAAAGAAGCCTTCGACCTCGACAACCAATCTTCGCTGACGGCCAATGACCTGGCTCCGCTGCAGATTCCAAACCTCGATGGCAATATCATTACGTTTGTCAACGGTTTGCACCGGCCCGATCTGTCCCGTATCATCAGCCCAAATGAACAGGTGCAAATCACAAGTTTTGCCGAAGCAACCAAATCCAATCCCGATTTTCTTGGTTCCCACTTTGCCCGCTACGCCGACTTCCAGGATAATGCGTTTACGGCACTAAACACGGCCATGGCCAGTGATGGCGTCGTTATTCAGGTGCCGCCCAATACCACCGTTGAGCAACCTATTATCCTGCGGTTCATTACCGATGCGCGTGAGCGTAACATTGCTTCTCAGCCCCGTAACCTGGTTATTATTGGCAAAAATGCCGAGGTAACCATGGCCGAATCGTATCGTACGCTGGGCGAACGCACCAGTTTCGTTAATGTGGTTACTGAAATTGTTCTGGACCGGGACGCCCGGATGCAGTATTACAAGGTGCAGGACGAAACAAACAAAGCCTACCATATTGGTACAACGCAGGTAAGCCAGTCCGACAACAGTCATTTTTATTCGGCAACCGTTACGCTAAACGGCAACTTCGTTCGCAACAATCTGAACATTGTGCTGAATGGACAATATGCCGAAGCCTTTATGTATGGGTTGTATATGCCCAATGGCCGTCAACATGTAGACAACCACACGCTCGTGGACCACGCCATGCCTAACTCCTATAGCAATGAACTCTATAAGGGCATTCTGAACGACTACGGTACGGGTGTATTTAACGGCAAAATCTACGTCCGGCCCGATGCGCAAAAGACCAATGCCTACCAGTCGTGCAAAAACGTAGTGCTGTCGTCAGGAGCGTCGATGAACACCAAACCCCAGTTGGAAATATATGCCGACGACGTAAAATGTTCGCATGGTACCACCACCGGGCAACTGAACGATGAGGCTCTGTTTTATATGCAGTCGCGTGGCATTCCAAAAGATGCCGCCCGGACGCTACTGCTTTACGCTTTTGTGCAGGACGTAGTGAGCCAGATCAAAATTCAGCCCATCCGCGAGTATCTGGAAGGTGTAGTGGCCCAGAAACTGGGAGAGTAATATTGCCCCGCTCGCTATATCGGTTAGTAGCACCTTTCCCCCACCCTTTTTGTTGATTCTATAGCACATATCCGCAATTCCATATGCAACCGGCCATAGACAACATCCTTGATATAGAGCAAATCCGCAAAGATTTCCCTGTCCTTGACCAGCAGATCAATGGTCGGCCGTTGGTATACTTCGATAATGCGGCTACGAATCAAAAGCCGTTGCCGGTCATCCAGGCGCTGACTAATTACTACGAGGGCTATAACGCCAACATTCACCGGGGCATTCACCACCTGGCCGAACAGGCAACGGCAGCTTTCGAAGCATCGCGCCGGTCCATCCAGTCGTTTCTAAATGCGAAGCACTGGGAAGAAATTATCTTTACCTATGGCACTACCGATGGCATTAACCTGGTGGCACAGACTTACGGCCGGAAATTTCTTGCAGCAGGTGACGAGATCATTATCTCGACCATGGAGCACCACTCCAACATCGTACCCTGGCAGATGCTGTGCGAAGAACGTGGTTGTGTCCTGCGCGTGATTCCCGTGGATGACAACGGCGAACTGATTCTTGAGGAATACGAAAAGCTCTTATCCGAGCGAACAAAGCTTGTTTCAGTCGTTCACGTGTCGAACTCGCTCGGGACCATCAACCCCGTCAAAACCATCATTGATAAAGCACACGCGGTTGGCGCGGTGGTACTCATTGATGGAGCGCAGGCCTCTTCGCACCTTGACCTCGATGTGCAGGCACTTGACGTAGATTTCTATGTTTTCTCAGCCCACAAGCTCTACGGCCCAACGGGTATGGGAGTTCTTTACGGTAAGAAAGCCTTGCTGGACAGCATGCCACCGTACCGGGGTGGTGGGGAGATGATTAAGGAAGTTACGTTTGATAAAACGACGTATAACGAAGTACCTTACAAGTTTGAAGCCGGAACCCCCAACATTGCCGACGTAATAGCCGTAAAAACAGCGTTGGAGTACATAGACGGTTTGGGCAAGGAGCATATTGCCGCTCATGAACAGGACCTGCTTCAGTATGCTACGGAGCACCTGAACGAACTGGATGGGCTACGCATT